>JAIOTR010000478.1 GCA_021106665.1 Bacteroidales bacterium | reverse complement strand
TTTTGGTTTCTTTCTTGATTGTTTCTGCTATTGCGGTGCTCATGATCGCCAAGCATTATAAAAATTATTATGTGATACCGCTCGTAAGCCTTTCAGCTTTTGCTTTTCTGGTGATACTAAAGATAAGTCGCGATATTTTTAAGTTCAGATATTTGAACCTTGTTTTTGGTTTACTGCTGATTGTGATGGTAATATTACCTGTTTCTAAGTTGTACCCGGTATATGCCGGTAACAAAATCAAGAACCATCAGAACTTTATAACAGCAAATTATATTAAATATCATATACCAACGAGTGATTATTTTTTTATTGAACCCACTTGGATGTCTGGCCCAATGGTAACCAACGGGCTGGTGTATGGAATGAGCTATGTGAATCACCACAATTTTTATTATAACGATTTTGAAAAATATTACCCGCATATTATTACCTGGGAAGGAAAAACCAGGCCTGTCTCTTTTTTCAGGATGCTGCCTGCAAATAATGAGTCTATCTTTAAGAGTGGCAAAAGTATCTATGTGCTTTCAACTCCGGGCCGGTATGCCCATGTACTGTGTAACTATATTGACAGTTGCGCAACTCATTATGAAGTAAGTTTATTGCAGGATAAGGTTTTTACAAATAGCGTCAAAAAGGAGTTTGTTATACAGTTCAAGCACAATGATACCTGGAAAACTAAAGTGAACAGCAATTGCGGTTTTGAAAAAGTTATCAATAACCAGGTTTATACAGATGATGAGCAGTTTGCCCTGACCGGATTATTCTCGTTTACGGATGAAGAAATTTGCAATGGATTAAATTCCCTGAAATTGAATAAGAGTAATGCCAGTAGTCCTGCTTTTGTTATTAACGATGTACAGGAAGGAGATTACATAGAATTAACGGTTAAAAGAAGGGGATCAAGCCTAAACCCAAAGGGAAACCTTTATATAGAAATTAATTCTCCGGATACTTTAAATATAATTCTCGCTAAAGGAAAATACCTTACCCGTATTAGTGACAAATGGGAGATTATGCGTGTAAGTACTGAAGTTGGACAATTACCTGCGGACGCTACTATCCATTGTTACTATCAATATCCAGGAGACAAAGCAGAGTATATTGATGATTTGAGTTTGAGGTATTGTAGCCCAAATTAAAACAATGAAGGTTATGAACTAAAAAATAAGTATAACAAACGCATCATTGGAATTTTAAAATAATGAGTTTAACAATACTACGATTATATAACATAACAATATTATGCCAGAGTATTTTTTATTGTTGATTAAACCCACACAAAAGTATAAACACTATTCCATTCAGACAGAGCTTGCAAAATCATTAGGAAAAAAGGCTACAAATACATCGCTTGCATTACCACTGATTGCCGCTTTAACACCTAAGAAATATAAAATAAAAATCGCCGATGAGGATATTGAACCGGTTTTTATAGAAGACACGCCTGATATTGTTGGTATAACCACTACAACCCCTATTGCTAAACGGGCCTTTGAAATTGCTGACGAATACAAAAAACGTGGTAGTAAAGTAATTTTAGGAGGGCATTATGCAAGTTTTAATTACGAAGATGCTAAAGAACATGCCGATGCAATTGTTATTGGTGAAGCTGAGAATCAATGGGAACAGGTATTATCTGATTTCGAATCTGGTAATCTGAAAAATAAATACACCTCTTATGAAAAGCCCGAATTTAAGAAAATGCCTCTTCCACGATGGGATTTGATCGACACGTCAACTATTCTTTCATTAACTGTACAGGCAAGCCGCGGATGCCCTTTTAGTTGTGAGTTTTGCATTGCAACCGAGTTTTTGGGCAGGAGAATGCGCTTCAGGGATATTGATGATGTAGTAAATGAAATAAAAGCTTTACCAATTAAGAATTTCTTCTTTGCAGATGATAACCTGACTATAAATAAAAAATATGCTCTTAAATTGCTAAGGAAGATGAAAGGATTTGATGTTACCTGGTTGTGCCAGTCTAGCATTGACGTGGCCGATGATCCGGAGCTGTTAAAAGCAATGTACGATGCCGGTTGCCGATTCGTTTTAGTTGGGTTTGAATCCTTAAATTCCAATAGCATCAAAGAGACAAATAAAAAACAGAACTTAAAGATTAATTATAAAAATCAAATTGAACGAATTCACGATGCAGGTATTTATGTTTATGGTTCGTTTATAGTAGGTTTTGATAATGATGAACTTGATGAGTTAGAGAACATACATAGTTTTGTGAACGAAACTAACATTCCTGTGTTTATGCTTAGTATGCTAACAGCTGCCTATGGAACAAAACTTTATGACAGATTGAGTAAAGAAGGCCGTATCTACAATTTTAATACTGAGTTAACAAGTGGTATCTTCCCAATGATGCACTATAATAATTTTTCACAAACCGATCTTTATACAAAGTATCTTGAAACACTGCAAGAAGCATATTCCTATAAAGAAATGTATCATCGAACCTACAACTTATTTAAAGATGGAAAGTTTAATAAAAAACGAGTAGATGCCGGTGTGTCTTTCTTGCTAAAGCTAAAGACTATGTTTCAGTTGATTAGACGTTTTAGATTTGCTAAAGACCCCTATAAAAGGAAAATGTTTAATGATTTTTTTGCCTTAGCGAGACAAGGAAAATTGGCCATGTCTGAAATGATTTCAATGGCTTTGATGCTTGAGGGAGTGAATATGAATATTAATAAAATGGCGAAGAATAAGCAAAGTTTCCTTGAGATAATAGCTGAAAATGATAAAGGAAGTTGGAAAGATATGAACCAATCGCTAACAGTTGCAAGTTCTCATGCAAGGCAGTAGACAAGGCGAGATTTGGAGCATAGGCACTTTTTTGGAGCAATCCCGAAATAAATACCATCCGGGGGTTAGCAGTGATTACCTAACCTTTTCCCAAACCGGCATCCTTACTGCAACCATTTGTATTTTATCAACTAAAATTGTTTGTAATTAATTCCCAAATTATCTGTATTTTAGTAGTCAGATAAAACATTAAGAAACTAATTGATTTTTATTTAGTGTATCAGTATATCAACGAATATAATATTTGAAATAGCCTTTATGTATTATCGAGACCTGCCGTTGTCAATATTATACTCAGTATATGGATATTAAAGAACAAATATTTAGCTATTTAGTAGATTTCCAAGATGATAAAGTTGCTGAAATTATATAAGAATCGGAATTTAGGGAGATTTTTGAGAATATTATTTTAATAGATGTGGACGAATGGTATGCATACTCATACCAGGTTTTAATAAAAGGAGAATTCTTAATAAATATTGATAAGAAAAATAAAGAGGGAAAAAATGTAATAGAAAATGCTTTACAAAAATTCGCAGAAATAAAGATTTGGATGCAATAGGTTATTTAATGCACAAAGTTTTGAATAGAATAACCATCAAATTTTTGTGTACATAAACTGTAATGAAAAATTTAAATTATCAAGTAAATTTAACGGATAAATGACAATTTTAATGAACTACTCCGCTGCAAGCAGACGGGGTATCAGAAGAGAGCAAGCTGAGTAGTTTTGTGAAGAACTTTATACTCCTTTTCTTTTCCTTGCTCTCGGACATATCTTGATATTGTGCTCTCATCTCCGAATTTACTC
>JAIOTR010000188.1 GCA_021106665.1 Bacteroidales bacterium | reverse complement strand
TCAATACTTTTATACCATTGGCTGATTCGACTAAAGCCGGCAAGCTGCAAAATCGATACGCTGATATTTTATTGATCGGTTCATACAGGTATTGCCTTTCATTATGCGAAAAGAAGGAAGTTTCTTCCGGGAACCAAATATGGCTGTTTTCCGGAAAATGTAATTCAACTTGCTCATCATTCACAACAACATCACCTTTTACACTTGATTCAAATCGCCATGCAATTCCACTATTATATGCCCTGAAATTAATAACATATTTCCCTTTTAGATAAAACTTTATTTCATTGCAAGCATCATTTATTTGGGAATTCTTTTCAGGTACAACCGGGAAAATAACTTTGTTTTTCGAGTGCGTGATCTTTTTACTGATTTTAGGATTTTCACCCACTGTTTTTTCATCAATGGTCAATGCAATCTCTGAATATTCAACAATCACAAGGGAATCATAAAGAACCTCGAATTCTATATTGTCAGATACTTTAACATGAACCAAAATTTTTTCATCAGGAGAAAGCAGGTCAAAAACTGCTTGTCCTTTTAGAATAACTGAAAAAGAAATTAAAAGAATAAATAAGGAAATAGAATAACGAATAGTTTTCATGATAACTCTTGTTTTGAGACAATAAAAATACAATTAATCATCAATTGTAATAGCATTTTGATCTAATCTTTTCCAGAGATCAATTGAATATTTCCACAGCTTTTCACCTTCTTCCTCCATATAAACTTTTGGATCCATTTTTTTAGGATTGAACATGTGTAAATAATCACCGGTGCTATTTTCATAATCCTCTGAAATGGCCATATAAACAACAGGCTTCGCAGCAACTGCCGGAGAGCGGAATACCAGGCTGAATATTCCACCCAGCACTTTCCGCAATAGCCATGGAGCTTCTTTAATAATGTTGGAATGAACCGGACCGGGACATATCACATGAACCGGAATTACAGCATCATCTTTATTTAATCGCCGGGAAAATTCAATGGCAAGTGTATTTAAAACCAGCTTATAATAACTATAATAAGAAATTCCCTGGGATACCCCATAGTTGTTAAGTTTACCAAATTGATCAAAATCAATATAAGAAGATCCCTGGTGGGAATTTGATGAAATATAAATTATCCGGGGTTTATTCTCATTTTTACTTAAAGGTTTGATTAAATTTTTTGACAGCAATAAATTTGTCAGAATGAAATTCGAAAAATAGTTCACCATAAACATTTCTTCCAATCCTGACTCCAGCATCCTTGCTTTGGGTAATGCGACACCTGCATTTAAAATAGTTATATCAGGATGTATATTCTTTTCTTCAAGAGTATTGCAAAATTGGTGTATTGAATCAATCCTGGAAAGATCAAGATGGATCATTTCTACCTTTTCCGAACCACTCATTTTTTTTACTTTTTCACCAGCTTCGGGTATTGCACTTCGGCCCGCCATAATTACATATGCACCTCTTTTAGCCATCTCAACGGCAATTCCAAAACCCAATCCAGAGTTAGCGCCTGTTATCAGGCAGGTTTTACTGTCAACCCGGTGAGTCTCTTTTAACTGTTCCTCTAATTTTTGTTTTGAAAAAAAATCCTTTACACCCGCCAGGGAAGCAATTACAGGATTATCAAATCTGCCATGTGCCATTTTAACTTTTTTAAATATTCAATGTATGTCTGCTTAATCTTTTACAAAATATTTCTTTCCAAAAATATAATAATTCTTCAATTAGGCTGATAAGAAGTTATACCAAATTGTTTTGTGAATCATGAAAAGAGGGGATTGATTTCGTGCCGTGGGAAAACCTGCATGTATTGCAAGAAATAGACAGGTTTGTCTTGACTTACAATTATTTTGGACATCTAAAATTGTTATTATGGTCAAGCATGTTACCTTTGTGAAATGTTTTTTCATAAAATACTATTCTAAATTAATCATATCAAAGGGATAAAGTGGTTAGCAAACATCGAGATAAAACCCCGAAAGACACTATGGGAAAAGAACCTATTGCAATAATAGGAATGGGATGCAGATACCCAGGAGAAGTTAATACACCGGAAGAATTGTGGGAACTAATTTGCTCTAAAAAAGATGGTTTAGGACCTATTCCGCCCGATAGATGGGATATAGACGGGCTCTATGCTCCGGAATGGAGAAGGGCTGGCAAGATCAACGTAAACCGCGGAGGCTTCATCAAGAATATTGATAAGTTTGATCCTGGATTCTTTGGGATATCTCCCCTCGAAGCGTCAAGAATGGATCCGCAGCAAAGAATGCTTTTAGAAGTGTCGTACGAAACTGTGGAAGATGCCGGGCTTAGTTTGAACGAACTGAGCAATTCAAGAACAGCCGTTTTTATTGGTATTTCAGCTCACGATTACGCAGACCTTCAGAACACACCTCAGGAAAGAGTAAATATCGGTTCGCATACAAACGTTGGATCAGCCCTCTGTATCACAGCGAACAGAATTTCATACACATACAATTTGAAAGGGCCCAGCATGGCTATTGACACCGCCTGTTCATCATCATTGAACGCCATTCATATGGGCTGCAGGTCTATCTGGATTGGTGATGCAGATGCAGCCTTTGCCGGAGGTGTAAACTCCATATTGAAACCTGAACCTCAGATGGGGTTCAGTAAGGGAGGGTACCTCTCACCTGATGGCATATGCTACACTTTTGATGATAGAAGTAACGGATACATACGTAGTGAAGGACTCGGACTTATTTTCCTTAAGCCATTATCTAAAGCTGAGGCTGATGGTGATAAAATCTATGCTGTTATCAGAGGCACCGCGATTAACCAGGATGGGGCAACAAACGGTATTTCAGTACCTAACCCCGACGCTCAGGCTGCACTACTGAAAATTGCATACAAAGATGCCGGGGTTGATCCATATGATGTTAAGTACGTCGAAGCACATGGTACAGGAACCTTTGTAGGTGACCCAATTGAAAGTAAAGCCATTGGAGAGGTTATTGGGACCGGCAGGGATGATGTATGCTACATGGGATCTATAAAATCCAATATCGGCCACCTGGAACCTGCTTCCGGAATAGCAGGTATTTCTAAAATGGCTTTGGCCCTTAAAAATGGTATTATTCCACCTAACATTCATTTTAAAAAAGGAAATCCGAATATTGCTTTCGATGAGTTGAAACTCAAGGTCCCAACGGAGATCTTAGAATGGCCCGGGGATCCGAATGCACCAAGGT
>JAIOTR010000540.1 GCA_021106665.1 Bacteroidales bacterium | reverse complement strand
TAATTTAAACAGCTACTTCCTTATTTAACTGATATACTTATACTTGAGCCACATATTCTACTTTGGCATTTAAATTGAATAGCCCTTTGTGAAATGATTAACAGCAAAAAAATAATACATGAGAGTTTTACTAACTATTTAAATCTATTAACTATGAAAAAGTCAATCTTGATTTTCGTTGCTTTACTAATTATCTGTTTAGGAACAACAGGCCTAAGTGAAACAGTTACCGAAGTTAATTCTCAAAAAGAAACTATTTGTATTCTGAGTTCTCCTGATTTAATTAATCTCGCTGAAAATTGGAAAAACGAATACTCCAGACTAAATCCCGACTTAGAAATTAAGGTGATCAATATTACTGAAACTAATACCGATATTTCTAAAGAAGAGAATCTATGCTTCATTTCGAACAAATACTACAACCAACTTAATCTGGAATCAGAATGGAAATTGGTGATTGGTCGTGATGTTATTGTCCCGGTTATTAATGAAGAGAATCCGTTTATTCATGAAATTTATGAGAGGGGAATTTCGCCGGATGCACTAATACAAATGTTTAAGGATACTGAAAACCAATCCTGGGGAGCATTATCTGAATATGAACAAAATGTCCCAGTCAATTACTATGCGATTAACGATGAATTGACCCAGACGCAAATAATGGATTTTCTAAACATAAATCCATCAGCCATTGATGGTAAAATATTAAAGAATCGGCAAGAATTGATTTCAGCAATTCAAAATGATCCTTATGCAATTGGTTTTTGCAAATTGTCTGATATTATTGATCTCGAAAATCAAAATTTTATTAAAAACATAAAATTACTACCCATAGATAGAAATGGAAACGGGAAAATTGATTACATGGAAGAAATATATAATGATCTGTACTCTTTCACTCGAGGAGTTTGGATCGGGAAATACCCAAAAACATTAATCAATAACATCTATTCATTATCTTCAACAAAACCGGCAAATGAAAGTGAAATTAGTTTTTTAAACTGGATCCTTACCGATGGCCAGCAATTTCTATATTCCAACGGTTATTCTGATCTTGTTTTTCAAGAAAGACAAACAAAACTTGAAAAATTACGTGACCAAAATATTAATATAGAAAACTCAAACAACAACTATGCTGCACAAAAAATTATTTTACTAATTATTATTGGGTTAGTAGTAACAGGATTTATTGCAAATGGTATAGTCCGATACAGAAGAAATAAAAGAAAAGTTTTTGGAGCTGCCGGCACACCTTCATTACCGGTATTAAGTGAAAATACTGTAAATATCCCTAAAGGTCTTTATTTTGATAAAACATATACATGGTCGTTTATGGAAAAAGATGGAAATGTTAAGGTTGGAATTGACGACTTTCTTCAACATATAACAGGGCCAATTACAGAGATAAAAATTAAAGATCCCGGCGATAAGATTAAAAAAGGCGAACAGATTCTCACGCTTGTTCAAAACGGCAAACAATTGAATATATATGCACCGATTTCAGGGTATATTAGATCAATAAACAAAGATCTTATGTTTGACTCATCATTGATAAATTCTTCTCCATATGAAAAAGGTTGGGTGTATAAAATAGAACCAATAAACTGGCTAACTGAAATTCAATTTTTAAATATGGCCAATAAATATAAAGAATGGTTGAAAAATGAGTTCACAAGGTTGAAGGATTTCATTTCAGATTCTGCAAATGCCAGAACAAATGAACTTGCTCATGTTGTTCTCCAAGATGGCGGGGAGCTTAAAGACAATACACTCGAGTATCTTGGACCACACATATGGGAAGATTTTCAAACAAATTTTATTGACACTTCAAAATAATTCATGATAATCCAATCAATAATTTATTAATAAATAAAATAACAAGTTATGGGAATTGATCGACGAAACTTTTTCAGGGTGATAGGTGTTACAGGAGCATCACTCACCCTGGGAAATAAATTGGGCGCTACACCCAAAAATAAAAACGAAGTTGAATTCTATGGTGTTTTGTACGATTCAACGAGATGCGTAGGTTGTCAGAGTTGTGAATTTGCTTGTGCAGAATCTAATAATTTACCTGAACCTGACCCTTCAGATATGCCGGAAATTGGAATTTTACGAAAAACAGATGAGACCCGGCGTACCGTGATAAATGCTTACGACACTTCGGAAGGGGAAATCTATGTAAAAAAGCAATGCATGCACTGTAATGAACCTGCTTGCGATGCCGCCTGCTTAACCCAGGCTATGCATAAAACAGAAGAAGGACCAGTAATCTGGAGGGGTGAAAAATGCATGGGATGCCGGTATTGCATGGTTTCCTGTCCCTTTGATGTTCCAAAATTTGAATATCATAGCGCCAATCCGGAAATTACAAAATGCGACATGTGCTACGACAGGCTGATGGAAGGCAAAATGCCTGCCTGTGTCGAAAGTTGCCCAGCAGAAGCACTTACATTTGGAACGCGGAGGGAATTGGTAGCCGAGGCACGTAAAAGAATTCACGATAATCCTGATCAATATGTTGATCACATTTATGGAGAACATGAAGCAGGTGGTACAGGGTTCTTATACCTTTCACCTGTGCCGTTTGATGAATTGGGTTTTAACACAAAACTTCAAAAAACATCATACCCTGAGTTATCGAAAGGATTTCTTTATAGCGTCCCCACGGTATTTGTACTCTGGCCGGCATTGTTATTAGGAATTCGTGAAGCAACAAAAAACAATCACACAAAAGAATTAGAAAATGAGTAATATAGATTATACAATAGCAAAAGATAATGATGGTAAATCCATATGGAAGTTCCTGGTAAATGAATTGAAACCAAGGGGTAAGTTTTTTACCCCCTTTAATATCATCTCTTTACCTATCATGCTTTTGGGTCTCATACTGATTGTCATCCGTTTCTGGAAAGGATTAGGTTCCATAACAAATCTTACACAGGAGGTACCGTGGGGTTTGTGGATCGGTTTTGATGTTGTCACCGGGGTTGCATTTGCAGGAGGAGCTTATGT
>JAIOTR010000439.1 GCA_021106665.1 Bacteroidales bacterium | reverse complement strand
GATATCACAATCATTATAAATTTCTTGACATAAGGAGTATAGAATGTCCCGCAACCCGCCGCGTCTGGTGGACGGCCTTGAGATCCTGGAACGACGTATCCGTCCTGAACTTTTTGGAGAAAGAAACTGATAGTGTAACGGCGGCTTTCGCCAATCACCTTTAAAAATTGACAAATTATTATAAATATGCCAAATAACATTATATTTATTGGTTAAATATCTATCATATTGTTTATTATAACCCGAAATTGAAAGAAAGGAACTACTTGTCAAAGCATATGCAAATGGAATCGAAGCCGTTTCACAATCAGTTTAGGCGATTAAGCAAATGATTGTAAATTATAAACCTCAAAGAATGGAATTGAAAAATGAAAAGTAAATCACTTGTCTTTACATTGTTAATTTTACTTTACTGCTCATGCTTATCTGCTAAGGAATTAGTAATTGATAACACAAGTGGGAAAAATTTAAATTTTGATTCAAAATATCAATATTTGAATATTTCCTTAGCTGATTTAAGTGCCCCCATACCTGAATCTCCAGGATGGTGGGATAAATTACTTGGTAAACAAACAAACTACGGCTTAGCATATGTTGAAATATCTGGCGTTATAAAATCTCACAAAATACCTCTTTTCACCTATTCCAGAATTAGCAAAAACAACTATGATTTTAACTCTGTTGCAGTTAAAGATCAAAAAGTTCTGTATCCGTTATTGAGGTGGGCAGTTTATAATAATGACAATCCACCAACCATAAAAATAGTCGTGAAAAGTTGGGAAGATAAAAAAAATGCAGAAACTGTTAAAAAAATTATAGATGCGGCCGCATTGTTTGGTGGAATAGAGGCAACTGCCATTGAAAAAACTCTCAGTATGGGTGACATCGCCGTTGAGTTGATAAATAGAATATGGCCTGACAAAAATGAAACAAATACAATTTCATTGTCCTTAGTTAAAGATAATTTGAATAAACAATTTATCACTCTAAAATTTATTGATAATGACCAAAATTCTGAGGAGGTTATGAAACTCAAGATTAGTTTGTCTGATGGCCATTTTGTAGGCAAGACCTTCCAATCTTCTATTGATGATTTTTCAACAAGTGAGTTACTAGTATGGCGAGAAGCTATTCTTTCTGCAGATAGCAATTTAGAAAAAACAGGAAAAACAACTTTACTTGCTCAATTAAATAAATTCTCAAATTATATAAGCTCTTTGAATTTGACTTGGGTTGACAAGGTATTACTTCTTGGAGGGGCAATTGATACATGGGCACATAATGCTGTTTCTGGAGCAAATTACAACGAGGAATTCATACAATTTAACATGGCTGACTATAGACGCCTAAGTTCTTCTGATTGGCCTATCTTGAATAAATATTCAAGATATTACTTCGTAGGTGACAATAAATGTCACACTGATGCATGTAGAAATATGGCAACTTTTCTCGCCAGAGCATCAATTGGAGATAAGGATGGATTTGCAAAGAACATCGGCCACCGGGTACTGATAGTTGTAAATGGAAAAACAACAGCGATAACAAAGAGTGACTTTGTAGACCAATTTATTTTGTATGGTGATTCCGGCTTTAAAATTAAAAAATATGCAATTGCGACTTGGCTGTTCAACTTTGAAGCAGGAGCATTAGATTTTAAGCTTGGGGATAATGAGTATATTGGTAAAAAAGTGATTATAAGTCTCGTACAACTTGATTCATCGTTTTTTGTAAGCAAAATTAAGGTGCAATAAGACCCGTTTTGTAACAGTTTAGTCCAGTTTTAGGACATACTACATCGTCAAATATTAAACGACAATAAATAAATGAAAGAAATAGACATCTACAGCTATTATGCCTTTGGTTTTAATTACAATATTTTCAAAAAGGGCTTGCACGGTAAAACTATTGAAAAAGCCTTGGACAGTATTGATGGATATCTAGAAAAGATTAACGAACTAGAACTTCAAGTTACCAGTCAGATTGTCTGGGAACTTGAAGAAATTGCTGACGAGTTAAGAGAAAAAAAACAAGAAGAAACACTATCAATCGAACTAGCCGATAAAATTAAAAAAATTACTAATGACGCTGACCAAACTTTAGATGCGGAACTACAGCTTAAAAAAGTACTAACAGTAACACCAAAAAGATTTAACTTAGAAATGCTTTTAAATTCACCAAGCAAATTGTTAGCAAAAAACAGTTGGGGAAAAATGCCAATAATTGCCCAAGCAGACTTTAAAAGCGGAACACGTTGTATCGCGATGAACCTTTCAACAGCAGGCGCATTTCATCTAATGCGCTGTGTCGAAGAAATGGTTAAACAACTATATTTTTGCTTTGTGAAGCAAAAGCGCATGAAAAAGCCTATGTGGGGTACCATGGTCGATAAATTAAAAACAAAAAAACGGCCTAGACCAAATCTTGAACTCCTTGATCAATTAGATATGCTACGTAAAAATTTTCGCAACCCTACCCAACACCCTGAAAAATTTTATTCCACCGATGAGGCTCAAGACCTTTTGAACAGCACAATAGTGGCTATAAACATGATAACGAAAACCTTAATAGACCGTAAATGTGCCTAACCAATCGCCAGGTTGCGGGACGGGTTGCGGGACGTACCTTGATATATTGATATGTCGATTTATTCCTGTTAGCACGTGTTTCGGGACATCCTTTAGATTTAAAGTTTCCAAAATTAATCACAAAAGACAAGTTAGTCGTATCTTAAATATTACTTCAATACTCTTTACTGACTTTACCTGCAATAGACTTTTTCCCTATGCCATTCAAGATTATCCTGATTCGGCCAAAACTCTATTTTCTCTGGTCGAATGATATTCCGGTCAGATAGAGTCAGGATATGACCGGGGTAATTTTGATTTATGGTCACGAACTTTGATACAAGCACTTCATATTCAGTTCCGACGCTCATAAGTCCT
>JAIOTR010000044.1 GCA_021106665.1 Bacteroidales bacterium | reverse complement strand
CCCTTTTTCAAGGCAAAGCCTTTCCCCCGGTTTTTTTTGTAAGAAGTAATAATTAGATTGGAATAGCCATTTAGAATTTCAGCTGTCTTATCTGTTGAACCATCATTAACGACAATTATATCATCAGCATATATTAAAAGTTCATCCAAAACGCTGACAATAGAACCTGCATTATTAAAAGTAGGTACAATTATACATACCTTATGTTTTTTCAGCTTATTTTTGTTAAAACTTTCCGGCCCCATATCCCTGATCACAAAGAAATATTGATAATAATACTGTGGTAAAAATACAGCAATTTTTGAAAAAGAATTACAATGTTGACAGAAGTTGAAAAAAGAAGAAAATCAACTATAAATTCAGGATCGTTAGTTTTTCCATCTCAATTTCTCCCAATCCATGCTGGTGAGCCTTTTCGAATGTCAAAATATCATCAGTATCAAAACCCATTAACTTCGAGCTGTATACATCCAAAGCCACGGGATCGGTGCCTGCTATAATTTTATTTAGCTTTATGGTTTCTCCCGGCCCCCTCGGTCCATTTTCCAGTACACACTCAACGGCATCAACAATACACAAATCGGGCTTCCTTATCATGTTAAGGTCGGCAATACATTGCGATAAGTATTCGTGCTTATCATAGGTATACTCACCATCAGGCGAATGCATGTGCCGGTTCGTGTTGGAAGAGGAAACACCCATTAAACCTTTTAAATTACCAGAAAAGAAAGTACCTGTATGATGCTTGGCAACCGGAATATTGATGAACACATCCACATCAAGAAATCCTTTATAGATTTCAGCCTGTTTCAATTCTATACCATTGAGAATGTCTACTACCATTCGGTCATTACAATATGTGATTGCTTCGATTTCCTTTTGTAGTTGGTCAAAATATTGACTTTCCTCCCAGTATCCATCCCTGGCCGGTTTAAAGCAAATAATTCTACTCGCACCTGACTCCAGGCAAAAATTTACAACACTTAAAGTCACATCAGGAGAGGTGTATGTGCCGGGATGTTTCCATGGTGAGTTGACAAGGATACCAACGGTATCACCTGAACTAATGAATTTATCAACTCCACCTAACGATTCGGTTAACTTTTGAATATTTGCTAAAGGATCATCTCCCGAAATTGCAATAATATCGGGTGTATCTTTCGGAATGCCTGCTTTTAATATACCAGGAAATTGTGATCCGATGATTGTGGCACCTCCTATGGCTACAGAAGTTTTTACAAATTTACGTCGGGTTATTTTTTTCATCTTTATCAGGATTTAATCTTTGGATAAAGATATTTAAAATTAAAAAGCCTGCAATTTATAATTACAAACTCGATATTAGGGAGATTAACCCTTCAAAAACTTAGGTATCCTACCATTTTTTATAGCTTCCGACCTCAACCTCCGTCCGACAATCCGTTCAACCATATTTCCGATTTCCAGGATTTTGTCTATATCCAGATTAGTTTCTATTCCCATTTCGTCCATCATAACTACCATATCTTCTGTTGAAACAAGACCAACATCAGAGGCGTCTTTATAATAATATGCCCCCGTTCCTGAAACCGGAACACCGCTGACAAAGTTTGCAGGTTGCCCACCAAGACCACCCATTGTGGATTCATAATTTGTCATTCCTGCCTGCAACGCTGCCAGAACATTAGCCAGCCCCCAACCACGTGTTGTGTGGAAATGGACAATTTGCTTATGTGGGTTATCTATATTATCCAATAACATGGAGAAATAATCATAAACCCTGTCGGGGGAAGCAGAGCCATCATGGTCAGCATGTTCAACATCATTGGCTCCAATATCAAACCAGCGTTTAGTAAAATCAACAGCATCTTTCAATTCTGTAGGGCCTTCAATGGGACATCCCCAAATCGTACTAACTGTTCCATTGACCTTAATACCTGCATCACGGGCTTTTGGGATCCACTCTTCAGCCATTTTCCAATATTCATTTAGAGGTATTCCGGAATTAATTTTATGATGGGCTTCGCTGGTGGAAACCATTAATAAAATACGGTCGGGTCCGTAACCATCAAGTTTAGCCTGGATGGCGCGTTCAATTGCCCGTTCACGTATTGTGATTGCCGTTAGGCTTACATCATCAAGCTTACCAATTAGTTTTTTACTGTTTCTTATTTTTTTGAAAAGTTCATCCACATCGCCGAACTGGGGCATCCCCCTCGGGTTTCCAAAGTTTGACACTTCGATGTGTTTAAATCCTGCAAGTATTAGTTGTTCTGATAACCAAAGTTTTGCTTCTGTAGGGATAAATTTTTCTTCATGTTGAAAACCGTCCCTGACGGTAATGTCTCCTATGACTACTTTTTTTGGATATTGCATATTATTTAGATTTGTTGTTTTACATTTATTGAAAAAGTGCCTAAAGTTATTGAAAAATTATTTTAACTATAAGTACTTCAAACTTTAGCTCACTTTAGGCATTTTTTTATTTTCACCCTCTACAAAATGTCATAATAAAACTCCAGGCTTTCTGGGTTTGCCAGTGCATCCTTGTTTTTAACCGGCTGTCCGTGGATAATATTCTTAATCGCTATTTCCACTTTTTTACCATTTATAGTGTGTGGAATATCCGGGACATCCTTAATAATTGCCGGGACATGGCGAGGGCTGCAATTTATACTGATCTGCTTTTTGATCTTTGCTTTCATCTCTTCATCAAGACTGTAACCAATATTCAATTTGACAAAAAGCACAACCAGCTCGTCCCCATCTTCCTTCTTGCCCACTACAACCGAATCTTCAACCTCTTCCATATTCTCAACCACCCGGTAAATTTCGGCTGTACCAATTCTTACTCCCTGTGGATTCAGGGTTGCATCCGAACGGCCATACATAGTGACACCACCGTGATCACTGATTACCACATTGTCGCCATGACGCCAGATTCCCGGATATTCGTTAAAATAAGCATTGAAATATTTTTCTCCGCCCTCATCACTCCAAAACCCAATGGGCATTGATGGAAATGCAGATTTACAAACCAGCTCCCCTTGTTCGTTCGTCAAGGATTTTCCATTGTCATCAAAACAGTCAACATCCATACCCAATCCCATGCACTGAATTTCCCCTTCATAAACCGGTAAGGTCGGGCTGCCCAACATGAAACAGGAAAGAATATCTGTTCCTCCTGCTATTGATGAAAGTTGAACATCTGATTTCCAATCCCTGTAAACATATTCGTAACTTTCATTTGTTAAAGGTGAGCCTGTTGATGCTAT
>JAIOTR010000076.1 GCA_021106665.1 Bacteroidales bacterium | reverse complement strand
TTAAAACCATTGTAAAGAAAAGTGCTTCACTCGGTGCAAATTCAACAATAGTTTGTGGAAATACAATTGGTAAATATGCTCTTGTTGGTGCTGGGGCGGTTGTTACCAAAGACGTTCCGGATTATGCTATGGTGGTTGGAACTCCTGCTCAGATCAAGGGCTGGGTGTGCGCCTGTGGTAATAAATTATCTTTATCAGTAGCAGGTGATTCTAAAGAATCGTCCAAGTGTAGCAAATGTGGAAGGGAATACAATAAAATTGAAAACAAAGTAAAACAAATTTAAAATTTATAAAATGCAGTTTATTGATTTAAAATTTCAGCAACAAAGAATAAAAGATAAAATTGATGCAAACATTCAAAATGTTCTTGCACATGGAAAATATATTCAAGGGCCTGAAGTAAAAGAACTGGAAGCAAAGTTGGCTGATTTTGTTGGAGCAGAGTATGCAATTGGTGTATCCAGTGGCACTGATGCATTGCTAATGCCTTTAATGGCCTATAATGTAAAACCCGGTGATGCCATATTTACTGTTCCGTTTACATTTATTGCAACCGCTGAAGTTGTGCACTTATTGGGAGCTACTTCTGTGTTTGTTGATATAGAGCCGGATACGTTCAATATGGATGTTAATAAATTGGAGCAAGCCATTATTAAAGTTAAAAATGAAGGCAAGTTTAATCCAAAAGGAATAATACCTGTAGATCTTTTCGGGCAACCGGCCGATTATGACGAGATCAACACCATTGCTAAAAAGCATGGGCTATTTGTTCTGGAAGATGCTGCTCAGGGATTTGGCGGAACATACAAGGGTAAAAAGGCATGTTCGTTAACAGATGTTGGAGTTACAAGTTTTTTTCCGGCCAAGCCTTTAGGAGCGTATGGTGATGGTGGAATGTGTTTTACGAACAATAAGGATTTCTATGATAAATTGATCTCAATAAGAGTCCATGGGCAGGGTACGAATAAATATGATAACGTCAGGGTGGGAATAAACGGTAGGCTTGATACATTTATGGCGGCAATTCTATTGGCTAAATTTGAAATTTTTAATGAAGAAATTGGCTTGCGACAAGATGTAGCAAAGAGGTACAGCGACAACCTGAAAGATTTTGTAACTACACCGTATGTTAAGGATCATAACATCTCAGCCTGGGCGCAATATTCTGTATTGCACAACGATAAAGAAAAAATAATGTCCGGATTAAAGGAAGATGGAATTCCTGTTGCAGTATATTATCCCAAACCTTTACATCTCCAGGATGCTTTTGTTGATTTGGGATACAAATTTGGAGACTTTCCAATTAGCGAAGACGTTGCAGCTAAAATTTTTAGTATTCCATTTCATCCTTACTTATCTCATCAAGATCAGGATCTTGTGATAGACAGCATTAAAAAACATGTTTAAATAATATAATTCAATGCAACAAAATTTCCTCACTATTGTAATAATTCAATAGTGAGGTTTTTTATTTATTTAACAATAAAATAATTAGATGATGAGTATTTATGATAAACTTATTGATAAAAAGTCAAAACTTTCATTAGTTGGTTTAGGGTATGTTGGATTACCCATTGCTTTGGAATTTTCTAAAAAGCTTTCAGTGGTTGGTTTTGATATTAGCGAGCAACGGGTTGACATGATGAATAATAAAAAGGATCCTAGTAACGAACTTTCTACAGAAGCGTTTGATAATTGCGATATAATTTTTACAACAAATCCTGAAGATTTAAAAGAAGCTTCATTTCATATATTGGCGGTGCCCACCCCAATAGATTCTCATAATATGCCTGATTTGTCACCATTAATATCTGCGACAAAAACGGTTGCCAAAGTATTGAAAAAGGGAGACTATGTTATTTATGAATCAACAGTTTACCCAGGTGCAACTGAAGAAGATTGTATTCCCATATTGGAGGATCTGTCTGGCTTAAAATACATCAGAGATTTCAAAGTAGGATATTCTCCTGAGCGAATCAACCCTGGCGACAAGGTGAATACACTGTCAACGGTTGTGAAAATTGTTTCAGGTTGCGATGATGAATCCCTTGAAAATATTGCCAAAATATATGAATTGGTTGTTAAGGCCGGTGTTCATAAGGCGCCAAATATGAAAGTTGCTGAGGCGGCCAAAGTAATTGAAAATACACAAAGAGATGTTAATATTGCCTTCATGAACGAGCTTTCTATTATATTTAGCAGAATGGGAATCAACACCTTTGATGTACTTGAGGCTGCTGGAACAAAATGGAATTTTTTAAATTTCTATCCTGGCTTGGTTGGAGGTCATTGCATTGGGGTTGATCCTTATTATTTGGCGTACAAGGCAAAAGAATACAGGTACCATCCGCAAATTATTAATTCGGGAAGGTTTGTTAATGACTCTATGGGATTTTATATTGCCAAACAATTAGTTAAAAAGCTGATTGAGAAGGGTAAAAAGATTTTAAATACTAAAGTTCTTGTCATGGGAGTTACATTTAAAGAAAATGTAAGCGACCTTCGAAATTCCAAAGTGGCAGATTTGATTAATGAATTAAAATCATATGGGGTGCTGGTGGAGGTAACCGACCCTTTCGCTTCACAAGAGGAGGTTAAAAGTGAATATGGGTTTGATCTCACTGACGACATCGCAGATGATTATAACGCCGTTGTCGTTGCTGTTGCACATGAAGATTATGTAAAGTTGGACGAAGTTTATTTCAAATCCATAACATCAAAAAATGCTGTTTTGGTAGATGTTAAAGGCATTTTCAGAAATAGGATAAATGATTTAACATACTGGAGTCTGTAAATTATGTAAAATGAAAATTCTTGTTACAGGTGGCACTGGCTATATTGGTTCACATACAGTTGTTGAACTGCAACAAAATGGTTACGAGGTTATAATTATTGATAATCTGTCAAATTCTTATTTGAGTGTTGTTGATAATATTGAAAAAATAACTGGAATTAAACCGGAGTTCAAGAAAATCGATTTACAAGACGAGGTAAAAACTTTTGATTTTTTTAAGAAAAATCAAAATATAGCCGGAAT
>JAIOTR010000483.1 GCA_021106665.1 Bacteroidales bacterium | reverse complement strand
GGCTAAAAAGGCCAAAAATCATTTCGGGATCAAATGCCACAAAGGATGGAAAGGAAAAACCTTTCGCATGGATGATGACAAAAAGAATGAATGCTTCAGGAAATACAATAATCCGTATGAATCGTTTAAAGATCATTCGGAATTTCTTTCTACCCGCAGCCGTTATGCATCCTTGTTCGATCTGGATATAACCGATTATAAAGGTTGGGCAAAAGGACTTAAAAAAGCAGGATATGCCACCAATCCCAAATATCCACAACTACTGATCAAGATCATAGAAGATTTTGAATTATATAAATTAGATGAACTTTACAACAAGGATTTGGCAAACCGGCACAAACCAAAAGTTGAAGTAGAGGTATCAGACAGAAATACAAATATTTCAACCGAAGACTTTGAACCTATAAAAATTGGGGCAGCCAATAGAAAAATATACAGCAATAATGGTGTAAAATTTATTTATGCCAAAAACGGTGATACTTTCTATAAAATTGCCCAGGATTTTAACATCTATACTTATCAAATTCCAACTTATAACGACCTGAAGAAAAAAGAACAGCCAACCGAAGGGCAAATGATTTATATTGAGGCAAAAAAGAATAAAGGAGAAACGAAATATCATCTTGTCCAACCGGGTGAATCATTGTGGGATATTTCACAATTGTATGCCATCAAGCTGAAAAAATTATGCAAACACAATATGCTGAATAAAAAGTCGGCAGTATATCCAAATCAAAAATTAAAACTGAGATAAAAACTAAAAATTGAAAAGTAAAGGCCTTAAAAAAATTGTATTTATTTTCTTGTTCGTCTTCTTTGTTATTATTGTATTTCAAACCAGAATATTCCAATTAAAGCCTAAAGCAAACATCACCAAACTTCAGGATAAAGAATTAATTGAACTGGCATCAAAAGCGCTTGAAAGTAAGGATGTGCCGGTCGGAGCTATTTTGTTATATAGTAATTCCATCATCGGTTCCGGATATAATACAGTACGCAGGGATACAAATATTTCCGGCCACGCAGAAATAAATGCTATCAATGATGCAGTTAAAAAGATTGGCATGGAGCAATTCAAAGCTCTTGACCGTGATAAACTGATCCTGGTTTCAACCTTTGAACCATGCGAGATGTGTAAAGGGGCCATTCTCCACTATGATATCAGAAAGACTTATTTCATGAAAGATAAATCACCCATGCACTGGAATAAAAAGCAATTAAAATTTCTGAGGTATGAGTGGTACAAGCGAAAAATCAGGGGCGAACAAAAGCAGGATTCATTGTTTCAGCTTCATCCAGAATATCCCGGAAGAAAGTATGAATATTTTTAGTAAGAATTAAGAGACTGTTTTGAATTTATCCATTGATATTAAAGCTATATAATTGACTCAAAATTCAACACATCATCATCAGCAGCATCATGATCTAAGGGGAAGAAAACTTGGCATTTCGATCTTCCTTAATATTTTAATTACCGTTGCCCAGGTAATAGGTGGATTGATTTCTGGCAGTTTGTCTTTATTATCTGATGCATTACATAACTTCAGCGATGTTATTTCGCTTATCATTTCTTACATTGCTACTATTTTAACCAAGAGGAAAGAAACTGCAAGTAAAACATTTGGATATAAACGGGCAGAAATTTTAGCTGCTTTTATTAATGCCTCAACGCTTATTATAGTTGCCATTCTTCTCAGCATTGAAGCTATTAAGCGATTCAGGGATCCACAGGAGATCGCTTCAGGATGGGTGATCATTTTGGCAGCTTTGAGTATTATTTTAAATGGCTTGAGTGTTCTGATCTTGCAAAAAGATGCAAAGGATAACCTGAATATCAAATCTGCTTATATTCATTTGCTGTCGGATATGATCACTTCGGTTGCCGTTCTTGTTGCGGGAGTATTGATGTATTATTTTCACTTATGGTGGATAGACGGACTTCTTACTTTACTGATAGCCGTTTATCTTGTCTTTATCAGCTGGGATATATTGTTAAACAGCTTAAAAGTTTTAATGTTATTTACGCCTTCCAAAATTACGATCGAGCAAATTAGTAATGATGTTTGCAAGATTCCGGAAGTCAATAACATTCATCATGTGCATGTCTGGCAACTTGATGACAAGCAAATTCATTTCGAAGCACATGTTGACCTGAATGAAGATTTTCCAATGGCAAAAGTAAACGAGATATTGGAGGAAATTAGGTTGCTGTTATTAAATGACTTTCATATTGCGCATGTTACATTGCAGCCCGAATTTAATATTTGTGATAAAAAGGATTTGATTGAACAGGGCTAACTTAAAAGCACAAAACTCTAATCCCTAAATTCGAAATAATATCGAATTAAAGAAATTTTAATATTCAAAACATATCAAATAGAGAAGATTAGGTTTAGAATTTTGATCATTTGAATTTTGAAATTGTTTAGGATTTAGATATTCGGATTTAGAATTTAATTACATTACATCCTTTCCGGTACTTCTATTCCAAGTAATCCCATTGAATTCTTTATAATCTTGCTTACCAACCAACTCAGCACCAATCTGAAATTTGCAATTTCCGGGTCTACCCTTTTTAATATTGGTGTATCCTGGTAATAAGAATTGTAAGATTTTACCAGCTCAAAACAATAATTGGCAATTAAAGCCGGGCTTAAACTTTCACCTGCATTTTCAACTGTTTGCGGAAATTCGTAGATCAATTTTATTAAATCCCTTTCAGCATCCAGAAGTTCGATTTTATTTTTATCCAGTTCAGAAAGAAATTCTTCAGGTCCTTTTTCCGCTTTACGAAAAATGGATTGAATCCTTGCATAGGTGTACTGGATAAATGGCCCGGTATTTCCATTAAAGTCAATGGATTCCTCCGGATTAAAGAGCATATTTTTTTTCGGATCAACCCGAAGGATGTAATATTTAAGAGCTCCTAATCCTACAATATTATAAAGGTGGGTCAGTTCCTCTTTTGTAAAAGTTTCTGTCTTACCAAGCTCTTCTGTTGTTTTTTTGGCTGTTTCAAACATTTCATCCATCAGGTCATCGGCATCTACCACTTTACCTTCGCGCGATTTCATTCTTCCCTGTGGTAACTCAACCATACCATATGATAAATGATAAATTATATCAAACCAATCGCCGCCCATCTTTTGGATGATCTTTTTCAGAACATCAAAATGATATATCTGCTCATTCCCGACGACATATACTAATTTCTCAGGATGATATTCTTCGTATCTTCTATGTGCCGTTCCTATATCCTGGGTCATGTACACAGAGGTGCCGTCACTTCTTAAAAGCAGCTTTTCATCCAGCTTTTCATTTTTAAGATCAACCCAAACCGAGCCGTCATCCATTCGGTAAAAAACATTATTCTCCAATCCTTCTTCAACCAAATCCCTTCCCTGCAAGTAAGTACTCGATTCATAATTAGTCTTATCAAAGTCTACGCCCAATCTTTTGTAAGTCTCATTAAATCCATCATATGCCCAATCGTTCATCAGCCGCCAAATGGTCAATGTGTCCTCATCGGCGTTTTCCCATTTTTGAAGCAATTCCTGGGCTTCTTTCATCAGAGGGGCATTACTGAAAGCATCATCTTCCGTATAACCTCTGTGAACCAAATCTTTAATTTCCTTTTTGTGCTTCTTATCAAACAATACATAATACTTCCCAATCAAATGGTCTCCTTTTAGTCCTGAAGATTCAGGTGTTTCCCCGTTTCCCCAATTGATCCAGGCAAGCATTGATTTACAAATATGGATACCCCGGTCGTTTACAAGATTGATCTTTACCACGTTCTTTCCATTGGCCTTCAATATCTCTGAGATTGAATAACCTAAAAGATTATTACGAATATGCCCAAGATGCAAAGGTTTATTGGTATTGGGTGAAGAATATTCAACTACAAAAGGAACTTTTTCTTTGGTAGACTTAAAACCAAAGTTTTCTTCATTTAAATGGCTTAGGAAAAAATCTATCCAATATTTATCATTAAGTGTGAGATTAAGAAATCCCTTGATGACTTCATATGAAACTATCTCGTCCATATTTTCCTGAAGGAAATTGCCAATTTCTGTTGCTGTTTCCTGGGGGGATTTTTTCGAAAAACGCAATAGTGGAAAAACTATCAGTGTAAAATCTCCCTTGTGCTCCCGGTTTGTTTTTTCAAGCTGGATTTGGCTAATGTCAATGGTTTTGCCATAAAGATTTTTTATGGCTTCACCGGTTTTTAGTTTTATTTGATCCTCAATCATTTTACACTTTGATTTTTACAAAAGTAGTTTAAAAATTGAAAATAAATTTTCTCAGCCAAAATTTGTATGGAAAGTTTAAAGCTATACCTTTGCACGGATTTTTTCGCAGTTTTTCTAAAAACTAAATGTTTAACAGTTAAAAAAAGGTAATAATTATGAAGAAAAATGTAATTATTATCGGTGCTGCAGGAAGGGATTTCCACAATTTTAATACCTATTACCGTGGAAATGAAAGTTACAATGTGGTAGCTTTTACGGCTGCCCAGATTCCTGATATCGACGGAAGAAAATACCCGGCTGAACTTGCCGGTGATTTGTACCCGGATGGTATCCCGATTTTTGCAGAAGAAGACCTCACGAGGTTAATTAAGGAGCTTAAAGCAGATGACTGTGTGTTCTCATACAGTGATGTTCCTTATGAAAGAGTAATGGCCGTAAGCGCTATTGTTAATGCTGCCGGTGTTAACTTTATCTTATTAGGCCCCAACGACACCATGGTGAAAAGTACAAAACCACTAATTGCTGTTGGCGCTGTCAGGACCGGTTGCGGTAAAAGCCAGACATCACGTAAAGTGATCGAATACCTGATGGCTAAAGGTCTTAAAGTAGTTGCAATCCGTCACCCGATGCCTTATGGTGACCTGGTTGAGCAAAAAGTTCAGCGTTTTGCTACCGTTGAAGACCTTCACAAACATAAATGCACCGTTGAAGAAATGGAGGAATACGAACCTCACGTGGTCCGTGGTAATGTAATCTATGCCGGTGTTGATTATGAAGCTATCCTTCGTGCAGCGGAGCAGGATCCTGATGGATGTGATGTGGTATTGTGGGATGGTGGAAACAACGACTTCCCGTTTTACAAGCCCGACTTGAATATGACTGTGGTTGACCCTCACCGACCGGGTCACGAACTGACTTATTATCCCGGAGAAGTAACCTTGAGATTAGCCGATGTTGCCATTATTAATAAAATGGACACTGCTTCGCCCGAAGGAATTCAAACGGTTAGGGAAAGCATTGCAAAGGTGGCTCCTAATGCCATTGTTGTTGATGGCGCTTCCCCGATTAAAGTGGATGACCCTTCAGTAATTAAAGGAAAGAAAGTACTGGTTGTGGAAGACGGCCCAACCTTAACCCACGGTGAAATGAAACTGGGAGCCGGAACTGTTGCTGCACGGAAATTTGGCGCTGCTGAACTGGTTGACCCCAGGCCTTATACCGTTGGTAAACTTTCAGAAACTTTTGAGATTTATCCTAATATCGGTGTTTTATTACCGGCAATGGGATATAGCGAACAACAACTGAAAGACCTTGAAACATCCATCAATAATACCGAATGTGATGCGGTGGTGATAGGCACTCCAATTGATTTAAATCGTTTGATCAAGATCAATAAACCAAATACCAGGGTTTATTATGATCTGCAGGAGATCGGTTATCCGAACCTTAAAGGCATCATTGATGACTTTGTTGAAAAATACAATTTGAAAAAATAATATTATTTAAAGCGGCTTTTGGGCCGCTTTTTTTCTTTTTCCCCACATTCCGTGTATCCCAATTCTTTTAGGGATCGGATAAAGATCGAAGAACCAATAAGATTATAGCAATATTTAACCCTGAAATAAATACTATGAAACAATTAAAAGTTTTTAACACTATACTAATTGTATTACTCCTCACCGGGTGTGCTACAATTAGATTAGTTGCTCCATACGATCAGATAACGGATCAGAAAGTATCGGATATGCAAGAACAGGTTGTTACGAAATTTACTGAGTGGGAGCGAAATATTCCTCCGCTTGCCGAAGAACAATCATTCTACGACCAAACCGAATCGGTACTGGAAATACTGATTTTACGAAACCAAAACATAGAAAAATCAGCCATCCTTGTAGAAATGCTGCAAAAAATCCAGGAGAATATGCAGATCATTAAGGAATTACACCAGGCAAATGAGCTCAGCACCGAGGTTATTCAGCAAATCAAACCCGATTTAATGGCGCAGTTTAATGCCATACAAAAATATCAAATGGCATTAAAACGGGCCGAAGAAAATTAATCATTGTTTAACTTAAAAATTATCCAGTATGTCAACATTAGATTTAGATTTCAAACAAATTGCCAATGATATGCTTCTGGCAATGAAAGGTGCAGTAACAGAGTATTTTTCAGATGTGAAAGATATTGCTGATGATGAATTGGAAGACTTTGCAAAACGAAGCGTTGAATTAGCAAAAAAAGTAAAGGAAGGTAAAATTTCCGAGGTTCAGGCCAAAGCAATTTTGAAGATCCGCCAGAATGCGGTTGAAACCGTACTTCTTTCTATTGCAGGTATCAGTTTGATAGCAGCGCAGGAAGCCATCGAAGCAGCCATTGGCATTCTGAAAGGAGTAGTTAATGCTGCAATTCCAGGAGTGGATATTTTCTAAGAATAGTAGTCCTGCATCCGAAAAAGAACATTGATCATATCAAATCCCAATTTCATATGCAGTCTGGATACGTTTGTTATTTAATGGAGATTAGTTACTTAAGGATAACAAGTTTTTCCAGGTAATCCTTTCCTTCTGAACTTAGGTGAACAAAGTATACACCAGGTGTGAAATCCGCTGTATTAATATTGATTGTCTCTTTGCGATTCGAATAGGATGCTAATACTACCTTTCCTGCGAAATCCAATATTTTCAAAGATGGATTTCGGAGTGTTGGCGGTATATTAATATACACATATCCTTTTGAAGGATTGGGAAAAATATTTATTACCGGATCTTCAATTAATTCATCTGTTTCTACCATTAAGGATACCGGGCTTTTCCAAATACCAAATCCATCAATACCAGCATAAAGAAAAGTATCTGTCAAAGTTAATACAACTGGCTCTGCAGAAGTATGCATTCCTTCATTGAATTCCATCCAGCTATCTCCACCTTTTGTTAATCTATAAACTCCATTATAGTAAATGCCTGCAAAAACATTGGGTCCCTTTATTGTTAGAGAGGCAACATAGGGTACAGAAAGCCCTGAATTTAGTGTAATCCATGTATCACCGTTATCTGTTGATTTATAAACTCCACCACCACCATAAGTTCCGGCATAAATAGTTGTTTCATAAACAGCAATGGCTTGCATTAAATCCCAGATTTGTCCAACACCAATTTTCGTCCAACTTGAACCTAAATTGGTTGAACGATAAATATAGTCATTCGAAGTGGCAGCAAAAACTGTTGATCCGTTAATCGCCAATGCCCTGATGCTGTTATTTTGTAAACCACTGTAAACCGGCTGCCAGGTATCGCCATTATTCAGAGAACGAAATAGTGAATGAAACATGCTTGTACTAGCTGCGAATATTGTATCACCTGCAATAGCAAATGTACGTATTCCATCCTCTGTAAGGCCGTTATTGGACTCAGTCCAGTTTAACCCATCATCGGTAGATTTAAAGACTCCGCCTCCATAGGTTCCGGCAAACAAGGTATTATCGTTTTTAACAAGCGACATTACATCCTTTTCGGTAAGCCCGTTATTAGATTCCTGCCAACTTAGGCCATTATCATCGGAAATATAAATACCCATTTCACGAAAACCTGCAATGATTCTTGGTCCGCTAATAACAATGCCTGAAGGATACACATTGGTTAAACCATTAACTTTCTGGATCC
>JAIOTR010000350.1 GCA_021106665.1 Bacteroidales bacterium | reverse complement strand
GTTCCGGGATTTCCGAACCGGTTAATGTAGCCAGGATTTCATCATTTGTTGTAGAACCGTCATAAATAATAAGGTTATCATCCAAAGCTATATCAAATCTTGAAAATTTTAATTTTATGCTACTAATGGAATCATCCGATGTTTGAGGTGAAATAAGCCATGTACAATCAGCCAGATCCTGGTAATTATCAACAGGGCCACTCCCGTCTTCAATGGTACCGTTTTTAGCCGAATAAGTTTTATCTCCTGCACAATAATATGGGTAGTTCGCTCCGGGATATGAATTAAAAACACAACCCTGCCCGTTGTTATAACTGTTTACATCATATAGTGAATAGTAGCCATCCGAACTGCCTCCCCAGCCAAAGTTAAAATGGAAAAAATCGTCCTGGTAGCCATCGCAAACAAATGCGTGCCCTCCTGAAGAACTAAAGCCTGAATAATACATGGGCCAACCATTGTTCAGGTTATCCTTTAACATATCAATCCATACGGTATGTTCAAAGTTTTCTTTCCAATTGTAAAATACATCATCCGAATATCCAAAGTAATCAACAAGGGCCGGTGGTACATCCGAACTGTAGGCTCCCGAACCGTTTGGACTATACATCATCTCCACCCCAATACCACAATGGTATTGAAGCTCGGCAATGGGGTATGGATTATCGTGATTGATATAATTTTCCATGGCATCCCAGTTATATTCAGTAGCGCCGAAGTTAGCAGAAAGGGTTCCATACGGATAATAATAATACGAATGTGATCCGGTTCCCTGCAATGGGTAACGCCAGTAATACATCACCTGCGCCATGGCCGTAGCAACACAACCGGCATATACATAACCACCCGGTCCGTTTGGATCTTCCGGACACAATACATTGTATGGATAGCCCTGATTCCACTGGCATGGAACCAAAGGATCTAAATTATCTTTTAGAGATACCGATTTAACGGAGGTAAAATCTTCATTTAGAAAATAATCCCATGCTGCCATAACTTCCTGAGTAGTATTTATTCCGTTTTCCCTGACATGATTAATTTGATCAGCATAAGATTGAAGAAAACTTTTATAATGTTCAGGTTGATTTTCCTGACCAAAATTATTTGTCAAAGAATACCCGATAACCGGATAAATATCATCTATTGTTGATACAATAACAAATCCGCCTGTTTCGAAAGTTATTGCGAAAAAATCAGGATTATTGATCTCTCCCCATTTAATAGTTACATCCGGAGATATTTGGTTATATGAATAATTATAAGCGCTTTGCGCCTGCTTCAGGTAATAAAAGTTTTGGGCAACTTTTTGGGCATCGCTTAAACTCACCTCCTTGCTAAATCCTGCAATTGTAAATATTGAAACGAATAATAAGAGTATAATTTTTTTCATTGAAGATTGATTTAATTTGTCATGAATTGCTTATATGACATACCTACTCAAAAATAGGTTGTATGACACGGCTCAAAAATAACGGTTTTTTATTACCTGATAAGAGTATTAGATTTTTTGATATTTTAATAAACCTGAATAGAAAATTTTAGAAAGACTTGGCAAGTCCAAGAAGATAAGTGTGCTGGAGACTTGCCCAGTCCGGGATGTATCTCTTTCAACAAACCAAGCGACTCAATAATAGCCCGTATGGGTCTCCAATCCCTTAAGCCCAACCTCGACTTGGTGTGTTACGACAAACCAGAAGATTATATATTCAGCAGTGCCCGAGATTATGCAGGAATAAAGGGGTTGTTGGAAATTGAAATAATTGAATAAAAGTTAGTTGAAATTTTTGGCACAAGCGGACGCTTGCGCAATTTAGTCTGATTTCTTTTAATAGATAGAAGGAATTAAATTTTTGTTGGCTATTATTATTTTTTAATAAACTTAGTTCGTATCAGTTCATTATTAATATTTAAAACTAAAATATAAATCCCTTTTTGTAAATCACTTATTTGAATAGTATTTACTGAGATTTTTTGAGCTTTAATTATTTTCCCTGAGATACTATAAATAGTTGTAATAAATGAAGATTGAATATTTTTATCAATTTCAAAGTATAGTATATCATTTGCTGGATTTGGAAATAAGCAAATATTATTTTTTTTACTATGAGCTATTTTGTTAGGGAAATTTAATTCTCCTGAATATTTTGCTAGTCCATGTGGACTTGTAAACCAATAGTCCCCTGCATTGTCAGTTGTCATTGATGTGATTCCATAGATAGGGATACCTGAATTAATATGATTAAAGATAATATGGTTGCTATTATTATATACAATAACACCATAGCTGGATATCCACAAATTATTATTTTTATAGTATAAATGCCCAATAAAATTACCAGTAATAAATGAATTAGATTTATTAAATATAGTCCAAATATCATCATCGAATTTTACCAATCCACTATAATCAGTACCAATCCATTTTGTACCATCATCTGATACAGTAATTGATCTTAAGAAATCATCAGGTAATCCTGAATTATTTGAATTAAAATTATACCAAACAGAACCGTTATACATATCTACTCCCTGATTAAATGTGACGAGCCAAAGCCTTCCATTTAATCCCAAACTCATTGACATTACACCACTACTCGATATACCTGAGTTATTCTGATTGAAAAACTGTACTGAGTTATTAAGAATTTTCGCAATGCC
>JAIOTR010000456.1 GCA_021106665.1 Bacteroidales bacterium | reverse complement strand
CTCAAGGTGTTTCCGATGAAAAACTGGTAATGGGTGTGCCATATTATGCACGTCAGTGGCCAACTACCGGTCAGTATGCTCCCAGTGCAGCAACAGGATCAGGGACTGCCTATACTTACCGGTATATACGAAATAACTCAGCTACAGTTTATATTAATGAAAATAAGCATTGGGAACCCAATAGCTTTTCACCCTATTATTCATTTCAAAATAATGGATGGTATCAATGTTTTGTCGATGACATTTATAGTATGGGTAAAAAATATGATCAGATAAACCATAGGGATTTAGCAGGAATTGGGATTTGGGCATTGGGTTATGATGATGGTTATACAGAATTGTGGGAATTGATTGCTGATAAATTTACTGAAGATGCTATAATCCTTACAGCAGACACCATTTTTGATACCGGTGGGCCTTCATTTGATTATTATAATAATGAGAATTATACTTACACAATTACTACTCCGGAGGGCACAAATCTTTATTTGTCTTTCTCATATTTAAATTTGGAACAAGTATATGATTCGCTATGGATTTTTAATGGATCAGATACTACTTCTCAATTAATTGGCGGGTTTTCCGGCGATTCGGTTCCGGCAATGATTATAGCCTCTGGAAATTCAATCACCTTAAAATTCAAATCAGATATTGGAATAACAAATACAGGTTGGAGAGCTGTGTATGATACTTTGCCGGTGTCATTAACTAAAAAATTTATGTTAAGTAACAAGGTGTTGATCTATCCGAATCCTGCAACTTCCAAGATCATAATTTCACCCCCCTTTAATTCCGCCCTCAATGGGGGACATAGGGGAGTAAATATCCAGATATCTAACGCAACCGGAAAGATGATATATGAAACCACAATCCCTCCCCTGGAACAAGTAATCACTATCAGCACCAAAGATTGGAAGCCAGACATTTACTTTATTTCTTTTTTTAGCAATGGGATTTTATCCGGAACTGAAAAATTGATAGTGAAGTAATTGAATTGTCGGGAATTACCTCTTTAGTTAATTAGCAATATACCATTACGATTCTAAAATTAAACAGTAATTTTGCCGCATTATTAATGTATTTGATTGTTATAGTAAAAGAATCATTCAATGGACCAAAATGAAGCTCATAAAAAACTATTTACCGAATTTCCACAAGTATCAACTAAAGAGTGGGAAGGTGTAATTAAGGCTGACTTAAAAGGTGCGGATTACGAGAAAAAGCTGATATGGAAAACCTATGAAGGTTTTCAGGTTAAACCTTATTACAGATCAGAGGACCTCAAAAAAGTTGATTATCTGGATACCTTACCTGGTAAATTTCCCTTCACAAGAGGAAGTAACAAGGATGGAAATAATTGGCATATTCGGCAGGATATTATCGTTGATGATATCAAAAATGCAAATAAAAAGGCGTTGGATGTTTTAATGAAGGGTGTTACTTCTTTGGGTTTTATTTTGAATCCAAAGTTTGAACCGACCATTGATGATATTGAGCAACTCTGTGAAAATATCTATGCAGATGCTGTAGAGCTGAATTTCATTTGTTTTCACAACTCGATTGAAGTGGTTCAGCATGTTGTCAAGTTGGTTAAGAAATACAATCGAGAACTTGATAAAATAAATGGATCCGTTGATTTTGATCCGATAGGTCAATATGTATTGAAGGGAAGTTTTTCGGAATCAGCAGAAGCCTCTTTTGATCTGGCAAAAAACATGATTGAAACCGCAGGTCTTTTACCGAATTTTAAGGTTATAACTGTAAATGGTCAATTTTTCCAAAATGCCGGTGCCACTATCGTTGAAGAACTGTCTTTTAGCTTGGCTCAGGGTGTTAGTTATTTGACAGAGTTAACTGATCGTGGGCTTTCAATCAATGATATTGCTCCTCGTATGAAGTTTCAATTTGCCGTAGGTTCCAATTATTTCATGGAAATTGCCAAAATCAGGGCAGCCCGAATGTTGTGGGCTCAAATCGTTCATGCATATGGGCCATGCTGTGATTCGAAAGCCAAAATGTATATTCATTCGACAACAAGCAACTGGAACAAAACAATATATGATGCACATGTCAACATGTTGCGAACTACAACCGAATCCATGTCATCTATTATTGGGGGATCGGATTCTTTGACGGTTAATCCCTATAATGCTATATTTGAACAATCAACTGAATTTTCTGAAAGGATTGCCCGAAATCAACAATTATTGCTGAAAGAAGAATCCTATTTTGATAAGGTTGTAGATCCGGCATCAGGTTCTTATTATATTGAAAACCTGACCGATTCCATAGCTGAAGAAGCCTGGAAGTTATTTCTGGAAGTTCAGGAAAAAGGTGGATTCCTTGAAGCTTTTAAATCAGGATTTATCCAAAAAATAATTAAAGATACTGCTCAAAAACGTGACATGGACATTGCTACCAGAAAAGAAGTTTTACTGGGGACTAACCAATATCCTAATCCTACTGAATTCAAAGAAAATAAAGTAGATCCAAGTGTATTTGAAGCCTTTGATTGTACCGATAAAAATGCTGAAGTAGAAACTTTAAAAATGTACCGGGGTGCCCAGGCATTTGAAGCATTAAGATATCAAACAGATGTATTTGCTAAGTCCTATAAAAGACCTAAAGTATTTATGCTAACAATGGGTAATCTGGCAAAAAGACGAGCTCGTTCTCAATTTGCCGGTAATTTTTTCTCCTGTGCCGGATATGAAATTATCGACAACAATGGATTTAAAACCGTTGAAGCAGCAGCAAGTGCCTGTATTGAGGCAAATGCTGATATTGCAGTAATTTGCAGTTCTGATGATGATTATGCTGAAATTGCTCCAAAACTGTATGATTTATTGAATCAGAAAGTGATTGTTGTTTTAGCAGGCTATCCAAAAGCTTTTTTAGAAGACTTAAAAAACAAAGGATTAAAATATTTTATTCACATGAAAACAAACGTTTTAGAAACTTTGAAAGAATTCCATAAACTATTAGGTATTAAATAACTTCAAACTTCAAACTTCACACATCGAACTTCGAACTAAATAGCATGAAACCAAACTTCCACAACATAAATATCAAAACTTCCTCAAAAGAAGGGATAAACATTCCTCAATGGGAGAAAGATAACAGGATATCAAAAGATTGGATAACAGCCGAGCAGATCCATGTAAAAAGTGTGTATACCAAAGATGATCTGCAAAACTTGGAACACTTGGATTATGCAGCTGGAATTCCACCATATCTTCAAGGACCATATTCAACCATGTATGTTATGCGTCCATGGACCATCCGGCAATATGCAGGTTTTTCAACAGCAGAAGAATCCAATGCTTTTTATAGAAGGAATTTAGCTGCCGGACAAAAGGGACTTTCTATAGCCTTTGACCTTGCAACCCATAGAGGTTATGATTCTGATCATCCCAGGGTAGAGGGTGATGTTGGAAAAGCAGGTGTAGCAGTAGATTCCATATTGGATATGAATATTTTATTTGATCAGATACCATTGGATAAAATGTCGGTTTCCATGACCATGAATGGTGCGGTTATTCCGGTAATGGCTTTTTATATTGTTGCAGCATTGGAACAGGGTGTGAGTTATGATCAAATGGTTGGTACCATTCAAAATGATATCCTAAAGGAATTTATGGTTCGGAATACATACATTTATCCTCCACTTCCTTCCATGCAGATCATTGCTGATATTTTTGAGTTTACTTCGAAGAAGATGCCTAAATTCAATTCTATCAGTATCAGCGGATACCATATGCAGGAAGCCGGTGCAACAGCAGATATCGAACTGGCTTATACCCTTGCAGATGGCTGGGAATATTTAAAAGCAGGAGTAAATGCAGGAATGAATATTGATTCATTTGCACCTCGTTTATCATTTTTCTGGGGAATTGGGATGAACCATTTTATGGAAATTGCTAAAATGCGTGCCGCCCGGATGTTGTGGGCTAAAATTGTGAAACAATTTAATCCTAAAAATCCAAAATCACTGGCTTTAAGAACGCATTGTCAAACGTCCGGTTGGAGTTTAACTCAACAGGATCCGTTTAACAATGTAGCCAGAACCTGTGTGGAGGCTATGGGTGCTGTATTGGGCCATACACAATCGTTGCACACCAATGCATTAGATGAGGCCATTGCTTTGCCGACAGATTTTTCAGCCCGAATCGCCCGGAATACCCAAATATATATTCAGGAAGAAACCAATATTTGTCGTTCTGTTGATCCATGGGCAGGATCCTATTATGTTGAGTCGCTTACGCATGAGATTGCTCATAAAGCATGGAATTTAATAGAGGAAATTGAAGAGTTGGGAGGCATGGCCAAAGCCATCGAGACCGGAATTCCAAAAATGCGAATAGAAGAGGCCTCTGCCAGGAAACAAGCCAGAATTGATTCTCATAAAGATACCATCGTTGGTGTAAATAAATACCGATTGGAAAAGGAAGACCCAATTGAAACTTTAGAAGTGGATAATACTGCTGTTCGGGATGCTCAGATCAAAAGACTTCAGAAGCTCAGATCAGAAAGGAATGAAGAAGAAGTTCAATTTGCTTTGAATGCGATTACTGAATCAAGTAAAAATGGTAAAGGAAATTTGTTGGAATTAGCTATAGATGCTGCTCAGAAGAGGGCAAGCCTGGGAGATATCTCTGATGCCATGGAATCTGTTTTTGGAAGATACAAAGCTGAGATCAGGGCTATTTCTGGAGTATATTCATCGGAAAGCAAAGGTGATGAAAGTTTTAAAAAAGCATGTGAGTTGGCCGATAAATTTGCATCATTGGAAGGACGTCGACCAAGAATCATGATTGCTAAAATGGGTCAGGACGGTCACGATCGTGGTGCCAAGGTGGTATCTACAGGATTTGCTGATATAGGATTTGATGTAGATATTGGACCTTTATTTCAAACACCTGAAGAAGCCGCCAGACAAGCTGTAGAAAATGATGTTCACATATTGGGTGTTTCCAGTCTCGCTGCTGGTCATAAAACTTTGGTGCCTAAGGTTATTGCTGAATTGGAAAAACAAGGCCGTGAGGACATTATGGTCATCGTTGGGGGAGTAATCCCTCCACAGGATTATGATTATCTTTACAAAACGGGCGTGCTTGCCATATTTGGACCAGGTACAGTTATTTCTGTTGCCGGTATTAAACTATTGGAATTGATGATTGAATCAAAGGAATAATTATTTTAACGAATCTAAAAATCCAGGTTATACTGCACCTTGTATTCCATTGTTGTTAGCTCAAGTGCAACTAAATTTCCATATCCTTCCCTTTCTGTCATATAGGCGCCGTTATCGAGATCAATGAATTTATAACCCTTATTTTTTACACTTATATCAATAAATTCAAGGCTGACAGGTACATGTCCATGAATGATCTTTTTATTGCCGATTTTTTTTTGATCGATCTCAAAATCCCTTACCCACAGCATGGCATTTTTATCTTCAAACGGATCTTTTATGTCAAAATTTAAACCGGCATGGACCAGGACGAAATTTTCAAGCTCAATATAATATTCCAGGTTTTTCATCCATTCCAGATACTCGGTAGGAAAGTCTTTCAGGTCAGTTAATTTAAAGCTTT
>JAIOTR010000515.1 GCA_021106665.1 Bacteroidales bacterium | reverse complement strand
CAGGGAAAATGTCCTGAACTGTATCCGTTGTTCAAAATGCGTATCTGTTTGTCCGATGGGTTTGGAACCATATTTACTGGAAAAGCTGGTGATGATCGAGGATTTCGAAAGGACTGAAAAGGAGAAAGTAATGGATTGTATTGAATGTGGTTCATGTCACTATACTTGTCCGGCAAATCGTCCTCTGCTCGATTATTTAAGATTAGGTAAAAGTACAGTGGGACTTATCATTCGTACCCGTTCGAAGAAATAGATCAAAAGTATTTAATAGTTAGACTTTAGATGTTAGAGCTGGTTGGAAATTTGAAATTGGAGGATAGGGTTTAGGATTTAAAACATTTAGGATTTGAAATTAGGATTTAGAATTAGGATTTAGAATTTTACTTATATGAATTTACTCAGAGTTTCAGGTTCCCCACATGTTCACACCGATGAGTCGGTGAAAAAGATCATGTATGGGGTGATATATGCCATGATACCTGCCCTGCTGGTTTCCATCTACTTCTTTGGATTGGATGCAGTTAGGGTAACATTAATTTCAGTGGTTGCATGTTTGGTGGTTGAGGCGCTGGTCCAGAAATATTTACTAAAAACTGTCGTCACAATAACCGATGGTTCAGCAATAATTACAGGAATATTACTGGCATTCAACGTCCCGAGTAATCTGCCATGGTGGATTATAGTGATTGGTGCCATTGTTGCCATCGGAATCGGAAAAATGTCGTTTGGTGGATTGGGAAAAAATATCTTTAATCCGGCATTGGTAGGCCGTGTATTTTTATTGATCTCATTTCCTGTTCAAATGACCTCATGGCCTGTTCCTAAGGCGCTATTTGGTGAGAAGTTAACAGATGCAATTACAGGACCTACTCCATTGGGGATTATGAAAGAAGGTTTGGGAGCCGGTAAAACAGTTCAGGATATTATGCCGGAGATTCCCAATTATATCGAAAATCTAATGACCGGTTTTCAGGGAGGAAGTTTGGGCGAAGTTTCTGCTTTTGCACTGATTCTTGGAGCAATTTATATGCTGATCAGGAAAATTATTACATGGCATACGCCAATGGCTTATATAGGAAGTGTTGTTATTTTTTCTGGCATTCTTTGGCTGGTTGATCCAACAATGTATGTTGATCCATTATTCCATTTAGTGACTGGAGGAATGTTGTTGGGCGTATTTTTCATGGCAACAGATATGGTTTCATCTCCTATGTCGGCAAAAGGCCAATTGATCTTTGGGGCAGGTGCAGGAATATTAACAATTTTGATCAGGGTCTTTGGTGCTTATCCGGAGGGGGTGTCATTTGCTATTCTCATTATGAATGCTTTCGTACCTTTAATCGACAGGGGATTTAAACCCAAACGTTTTGGAGAAATCGTAAAATAATTTTTAATTTTTGATTGATAATTTATAATTGAAAAACGATAATGAACGAAACCGAATTAAAATCTAGGACAAAAAAGTTTGCACATGATTGTGTAAAACTTGCTTTGGAACTTCCAAATAATAAACTTGGATGGCATCTTCAGGGTCAATTAATTAGATGTTCTACTTCAGTTGCTGCTAATTATAGAGCTGCTTGTGTTGCTCAATCAAAAAAGAGTTTTGTCTCAAAATTGGGAATAGTAGTTGAAGAAGCAGATGAATCCAATTTTTGGATCGAATTTATTAAGGATGAGAATTTGCTAAATGGTGATTTTATTGATCATTTGTATAAAGAGTCCATGGAATTGACATTGATTTTTATTTCTTCAAGAAAAACTGCAGAACAGTCATTAAAAAGTAAATAATTAGATTAATGTCTGGAAATCAAAAATAGAAAATAGTAAATCGAAAATAATATATCATGGCTAAAAAAGAGTCGTCATTCATAAACATGGTTCTTACATTATTTGTAGTAACTGCAGTAGCTGCTCTGGCTTTGGGAGGAGTATATAATATTACTAAAGAGCCTATTGCAATTGCTAAACGATTAAAAATTGAAAGGGCTATTGGTGAGGTTTTACCTGAGTTCGACAGTGTAGTGGAAACTAAAATCCTGCCCGAAGGTGGTAAAGACAGCCTTACTTTTTATGAAGCATCCAAACAGGGCGAAGTAGTTGGAACTGCCATTCGAACATATACCGATAATGGTTTTAGTGGAAGGTTCTGGATCATGGTAGGTTTTGTGAATGGGGATGTCATTTCCGGGACCTCTGTTTTGGAACACAAAGAAACACCGGGATTGGGAGATAAAATGGATAAAAGTAAAGCAGAATGGTCCAGACAATTTGATGGTAAAAATATGAATGAATTTAAGCTTTTGGTAACCAAAGACGGTGGTGATGTGGATGCGATAACGGCTGCTACAATTTCATCACGTGCTTTCTGCGATGCTGCTCAAAGAGCATATGATGAACTAAAGAACCAAGATACAAGATATAAGAACCAGGATAATTAGAAACTAAATTATATGAATCAGATTACAAATTTTACAAAAGGCTTTATAAAAGACAACCCTGTATTCGTTCTTCTTCTTGGCTTATGTCCAACTTTAGGAGTAACTACAACTGCCATAAATGGATTGGGAATGGGATTGGCCACCACCTTCGTTCTGGTGATGTCGAACCTGGTCGTTTCCCTGATTAAAAATCTGATCCCCGACAAAGTTAGGATACCTTCTTTTATTGTGATCATTGCATCGTTTGTAACAATCGTTGAATTAACCATGCAAGCCTTTACACCTGCTTTGTTTGAAGCGTTGGGATTGTTTATTCCCCTGATCGTTGTGAATTGTATTGTATTGGGTCGTGCTGAAGCGTTTGCTTCCAAAAATAATTTGGGATCAGCCATTATTGATGGATTGGGAATGGGACTTGGTTTTTCATTTGCATTGACCCTGCTCGGAGCTGTTCGTG
>JAIOTR010000267.1 GCA_021106665.1 Bacteroidales bacterium | reverse complement strand
CGAGGATAAATTAGGATTAGACAAGATTTACATACAAGCAAAAAGATATGGAGAAAACAAAGTACGAGAAAAAGATATACGAAACTTTATCGGTGCAATGAGTGGTGATACAAGTAAAGGAGTATTTGTAACTACTTCTGACTTTGATATTGGAGCATCAAAAAAAGCGCATGATGCTCATCATACTATGGTTTTAATAGATGGGAATAACTTGGTTGATTTAATGCATCAATACAATGTAGGTATTCAAATAAAGTCTACCTATGAAGTAAAAGAATTAGATGAGGACTTTTTTGAAGGGCAATAATCAAAATAATTACTGCACCCAACAAGGCAAATCATAGCCCATATCCAGTTTGTAGGCATTAAGAAAGCTGAGTAGTAACACTAACACGAGTACACATTGCCAATGAACGGCTACATGACATACTTGCAAACGGCTATATACAAGGCGCAAAAAGAAAATTCAATTAAATTTAATATCTTTGAACAAAGATTAAATAAATGGACATACAAACAAAAAAACTACATTTTGTTCAGGAATTCTTAAGACTTAAGGACGAAAGCCTTATTGACAAGCTGAATAATTTACTAAAGAAGGAAAGAAAAAAGAAAATCGAAAAGGAATTAAAACCCTTTAGTGTAAAAGAATTCAATGATTTAATTGACAGTGCGGAATCTGACTCAAAAAACGGAAGACTGACATCGGCCAGGGAACTTAAAAATGAAATTGATTCATGGAACTAAGAGTATTTTGGACAAATACAGCAATATTTCAACTTGAGGATATATTTGATTATTATAAAATCATTTATTGGATTGAGGGTAATTACATCAAAATAGCAACAGTTTTTGATTGTAGGCAAAATCCTGAAAAAATGAAAAATCAATAAACACCCAGTGTATATCAAGCGCTAAAAATAATGCAGGCTGAAAGGTAAACCTGAAATTTAGAACTAACAATAAATATATCGGTAACCTGGAAAAGAAGTGCAATCAAATCCCCTGCTATTCTGAGCGATGAACGTTGGATTGAACCTCTCTTCTTACAATGCGAATTTTGTATGTTGGCTTTGCGAAAAGTTAATGTACCACAAATATATTTTTGCCTTTCATCGGTTTGTATCTTGTTAAAAAAAATAACTTCTAATTAACAATCATATCGACACCACTTTATATCTTTGCATCTTTTTAAAATCAATTGTCAAATTTAATCCCCTTGAAAAATGACAAACATTAGATTTAAAGCATTGGAGGTTACTTTATCGCGAAAACGAATAAGTCTGGATCTGCCGAAAGAAAAAGTTTCAACCTATTTTGGAGAGCTGACCTTTAACAGGGATGCCATGCGTGAATTCCTGACTCGTGAAGCATATCAAAAGCTGATTGATGTAATTGAAAAAGCTGAAACGATAGACCGTAAAATTGCCGACCAGATCGCTGCCGGAATGAAATCGTGGGCTATGAGCAAAGGCGCTACCCATTACACACACTGGTTTCACCCGTTAACAGGAGCTACAGCTGAGAAGCATGACGCATTTATTATTCCGGTTGAAGGTGGTAGCGCAATTGAAAATTTTCAGGGGGGAGAATTGATTCAACAGGAACCGGATGCATCCAGCTTCCCGAGTGGTGGAATAAGAAATACCTTTGAAGCACGTGGATATACTGCATGGGACCCGACATCCTTTGCCTTTATAATGGATAGGACATTATGTATTCCAACAATTTTTGTTTCATATACAGGGGAAGCGCTCGATTACAAAACACCGCTTTTAAAATCCTTGTCAGCTTTGGATAAGCAAGCTACTGAAGTTGCCAGGTATTTTGATAAAAATGTAAATAAAGTATTTGCAACACTTGGCTGGGAACAGGAATATTTTCTTGTGGATGCCGCCCTATTTAAAGCCCGTCCTGACCTTTCGTTAACTGGGAGAACTGTATTTGGACATGCTTCTGCAAAAGATCAGCAGTTGTCGGATCATTATTTCGGGACCATTCATGAACATGTGTTAGATTTCATGTCTGATTTTGAATATGAGGCACACCGCCTCGGTATTCCGGTAAAGACAAGACACAATGAAGTTGCGCCAAACCAGTTTGAATGCGCTCCGGTCTTTGAGGAAACCAATATTTCAGTTGATCATAATCAGTTGTTGATGCACCTGATGGAGAAAATTGCCCGCAAGCACGATTTCCAGGTTTTGCTCCATGAGAAACCTTACAAAGGTGTAAATGGATCAGGTAAACATAATAACTGGTCAATAGCTACAGATACCGGTATAAACTTATTATCACCCGGTAAAACTACCACTTCGAATTTCCGGTTCTTAACTTTTATGGTAATCGTGTTAAAAGCAGTGGATCGTTATGCTGATGTTCTCAGGGCACACATAGCTTCTGCAGGAAATGATCACCGCCTTGGGGCACACGAAGCGCCTCCTGCTATTATTTCTGTTTTTATCGGATCGCAAATGACAGAAACACTTAATGAAATTGAAAAGCAGACTAAAAAAGGAAAGGTGAATGCAAATGGTTTCAACCTGAATATCAATATTCCAAAAATACCTGAAATTTTATTGGACAATACAGACAGGAACCGGACTTCACCGTTTGCATTTACAGGGAATAAATTTGAGTTCAGGGCTGTAGGTTCATCTGCAAATTGTGCCAGTCCGATGACTGCGCTCAATGCTATTGTTGCGGATCAACTTAAACAATTCAAGCAAGATGTTGATAAACTATTAGCCAAGAATATCAGAAAAGATGAAGCTATCTTTCAGGTAATAAAAAGATACATTATGGAATCAAAAAATATCCGTTTCGAAGGTAATAATTATGGTGATGAATGGAAAGCAGAAGCTAAAAAACGTGGGCTTTCGAATATTACTACAACACCACCGGCGCTGAAATTCCTGACGTCAAAAAATACAATTAAACTGTTTGAAGATCTTGACATTCTTACTTCAAGAGAGCTAATTGCACGTTATGAAATCCAACTGGAAAATTATACCAAGAAAATTCAAATTGAATCCCGGGTAATTGGCGATCTTGCCAAGAATCATATCATCCCGATTGCGATAAGATATCAGAATACCTTGATTGAAAATGTAAAAGGACTAAAAGATGTATTGGATTCCAAAACATTTGTAAAATTATCCCGCAATCAAATGCAAACCATAAAGGAAATCTCAGAGCATGTCGAAGAAATTAAAGATAAAGTAGCCGATATGCTTGAAGAAAGAAGAAAGGCTAATCGGATGGAAGATATGGAGAAGCAGGCCATGGCTTACAATCAAAAGGTGATGCCTTTTGTGGAAATTATCAGGGGGCATGTTGACAAGCTGGAACTGATGGTAGACGATGAACTCTGGCCATTACCAAAATATCGGGAATTGCTTTTTAATAAATAATTGTAAACATATATTAAAAATGGTCGCACTTCGACAAGCTCAGTGTGACCATTTTTTTATTCTTTAAATCCAAACTTAATACTTCTTCATACTTGCAGCACCCGAAACATCATGATGTTTGATCATGGGATCACCTTTGTATTTAAGGCTGGCTGCCCCTGAGACATCTGCTGATAGCTCCTTGCTCACAAAAATCTTAGCATGTGCAGCGCCACTTATATCAGCCTTGTATACCTCTGCTTCAAAGTCATAAGCATCCAAATGAGATGCACCTGACAGATCGAGGTCAACAGTTTCGGCGCTACCGTATAATTCAATCTGGCTTGCACCGCTTAAATCCAATGTAAGATTCTGTGCGCCCAGTTTTAGATCTAAGTCAGACGCGCCACTGCAGTCCAGTTCAAGATCATCAAATTTCATTTTGTTTTCTCCTGTCAGATGACACGCCCCTGAAATTTCTAATTCATCCAGTTCTTTAAATGTCAGGTAAATATTTAAAGCCTCTGAATCTCTAATATCCTCCGTTGTTTTTATTACCAACGTACTTCCCCTGACTTCTGTTGAAATTACATCCAGCAGGTTTTCATCGGCTTCAACAATGGCAAACTCTTTATCTCCTTGCGTAAGGAAAACTTTAAAAGCCCCGCCTACATCAAGAGAACTGAATGAATCCAATTGCCGCTCTTGTTTAACGACATTTCCATCCCCTTTAATTCCTGAAACTCCGTAAATACAACCTGATTGCAAGGTTAACAGGAAAGCAATGATAATTGTAAGATTTAATACTTGTCTGATTTTCACTTTTTTCATGATATAAATTGTTTAGTAGTTAATAAATTGAGTCTATCTTAAAATCTTTTCACGCAAAGAACGGAAAGTTTTGATGCAAAGAGCGCAAAGAATATATTCTATACTTCTTTTTTAGCGTGCTTAGCGATTCTTCTGCGAACTTTGCGTGAACCATTTTATCTGATTTAATTAAAATATGAGTATTAATTGGTAATAAGTATGAATTATCGATAATACAAAGTTACATCAGAATTTTTAGACTCTATTATCACTTTAGAACCGGTATCCTGGTTATCGCCGATCACACCTTCATATTTATTGGATGTAAAAGAAATATCAACAACCGAAAGCCTGGCTTTATCCCTGGGATAAGAAAGATCGCCCATTTTAATGGTTGCAATCAACCTGAAGCTGGCCTCAGCATTAAATCCAATATTGGCATCTGAGAAACTGCTTGCTATTTCAATCAAATCAAAATCCCTGCCCATTTCCTTAATTTTCAATTCACCATAATCAATTTCCGCAATTAAACGCTCCGAAATACTACGGACTTCCACGTCTGAAAAGTCAGCTTCAACATCTAAATCCCTGATCTTACCAATGAAATCGTCATCATAACCCGACTCCAGGGTCAATACGTCTATTTTACCAATATCAAGTTCGGAGAATTTAGATTCGGCAGACATATCATTGGCTTCATCAATTTCTAACTCGGAATACTTTAATTCCAGGTCTGCACTTTTAACATACCCGATAAATCCTTCACTGAATTTAATTTCCAACTCATTATTATCTCCGGCAAGCTTTTTTGCGTTAATAGATCCATAACCCAATTCAATCATACTCGATCCATAAACCTCATCAATGATTATATCCCCGAATTTGTTGTCGAGTTCAACACTGATGGACCGGGGCATATTGATCATGTAGTCTATACTGATCTCATTGTTATTTTTATCAAATAAATTATCCTCAAGGTTGGTAGTGGCAGAAACACGGGTACTGCTCCCTGAAAATGAAATATCAATTTTATCGAAATACTTATTTGCCTTTTCCTGGTTTGAAGCCTCAATTGTTATGGTTACCTCAATTGAAATAGAATTTTTATCCCAATTCTCACAATGGATTTTACCAAACTTATTTTTAATTGCGAGGGTAGCGTCTTTATTCACATCAAAAGATTTGCTGATTTTTTTTGTGAATTCCTCTTTTGCTGATAACTGCGTTCCGATTAAGGTTCCCAGTAGAACAATTAACAGGCTTAGTTTAAGTGTTTTCATAGTTTAAATTAATTTATCTGGTTTAATGTATTTATTATTCTGTCTAAAATTTCTGCTCTTTTGCGTTGATTCAATAATAGTGCACTTATTATTCGTTCATTACTCGGATTTTGGGCATACTCTTTTTCCAGTTCAGTTCTATTTTCTTCCAATGTTTGAAGTTCATTCATGGCCATTTCCTTCACCTTGTCAGCCTCATCTTCAGAAACAGCCAGCTCATCAATCTGACTTACCTTTTTATCGGTAATAACATTGTAATACTGCATCACTTCAACGATCTCCGCCGGTAACTCGGCAGCGACAATTTTATTGGTAAATGAATTTTTTAAATAGGAGAAGGAATCAGTATAGAGGAAAGTAGAAATGGCAGCAAATATTACAATGGCTGCTGCAATTTTCAGGATAATATTATAACGTTCAAGCCAACTTTCTCCTCTACCAGATTGATCATCTTCAAGCTTTTTCTGAAACTTTTCAAAATGATCAGCGCCGGGTTCATTGTCGTTGAACGCTTCCTGATTTTTTTTGATTATGTCTTCAATGCGTTGCATTTTAAACCTTTTTTAATTCGGATGAAACATTTTAATCGTACGTTGTTCCGATAGAATTCTCAACAATTTCCCTTTTGCTCTTGAAAAACGGGTACGGGAAGCATTGTTTGAGATATCTAATATTTGTGAGATTTCCTCATGATCGTATCCTTCAAACAAAAAAAGAGAAACGATCACCCTGTGCTCCTCCGGTAAAATTTGAAATGCTCTTTTTATTTCTTCTACCTTGTATTCCATGTTCTCAACAAATTCATCTTTTTCATCTTCCACATCCATCTGATTTTCTTCGATTGAAACCGTTTCCTTCTTCTTCTTTAAAACATCGAGTGAATTGTTCACAACAATACGTCTGAGCCATCCGCCGAAATTTCCTTCTCCTTTAAAATCGTTGAGCTTCCTGAATGCATCCAGGAACGAATCCTGCATCACATCTTCTGCTTCAGCTTCATTGTTTAATATTCTCAGACTTGCATTGTACATTGGTTTATAATATATTTTATAAA
>JAIOTR010000438.1 GCA_021106665.1 Bacteroidales bacterium | reverse complement strand
GATACGAAATATTTAGAATAAGTTTGAAAAATATATATTAACATCCAGGGCTGTTCAATTCTAACCAACTAAATAAACCACAATAAATGTAAAATAATAAAATTCAATGGTTTAAGTGAAATTCGAAATTCTCTTTGAGAAACTTTGTGTAATAGCTATAACACAGAGCTACACTAAGAAGCACTGAGTTACACGGAGAAAAACCCCAATTAAGTTATTAACAATTTTGATAGCATTGAACAGCCCTGTATTAACATTGGCATTTATTGAAGCTGTAACAAAATCCAGGAAAACTGAGAATCGGCAAAAGAAATAAACATTTCGTTTTTAATAATTAATAAAATCCTTTCTTATTTCTTATCAGGAACATGCTAATTTTGACTCCCATAAATTAGTAGCTGATTAGCTAAATGGGTATCGTGAATATTGAAATAAAAGCATATTGCTCTGATCCGCAATTCATCGAGACTATTCTCCATGAAAAGAATGCTGAATTCGTTGGCACCGACCATCAGGTTGATACGTATTTCAATTGCAGCAAAGGTAGATTAAAACTGCGGGAAGGTAACATTGAAAATGCGTTGATACAATACAACAGGGATAACATTGCAGGACCGAAAAAATCAGATGTTTTACTATATAAAACAAAACCCGGTTCAGGATTGAAGGAAATACTTTCCAAATCAATTGGAATTAGAGTTATAGTTAACAAGGAACGAAAGATATTTTTCATTGACAATATTAAATTTCATATTGATAAGGTTAAAGGGCTTGGTTCATTTATTGAAATTGAGGCTATTGATAAAACAGGGAAGATGGATCAGACAAAATTATTTGAACAATGTCAGCGTTATCTAACAAAGTTTGGGATCAGAGAAACTGATCTTATTGATGTTTCATACAGTGACCTGCTGATACAAAAAAATACTTAAGAATTGTGATGATTAGAATTCAAATATTGATAACACTATTTTTTTTGTCATTTGTTTTATATGCCGGTGATCTTGAACATTTAACAGCAAAAGTGCAACAGGGTGACGGGGTTTATTCACTTTTGAGAAGATACAACCTTAACACATCCAATTGTAATATTGAGTATTTCAAGGACATAAATGGACTCAATAGTGATCTGAGTCTGATCTCCGATAAATCATACAAACTGCCTGTATTTATTTACAAATATAATGGTTCAAGTATACGGTCAACCATCGAAATTAACGATTGGGATTTAGCAAGAAATATTCAATCCTTTAATGAAACTCTTTATACAAATGGATTGCGCAGTAAAGATTACAGGGAGGATAATATACTTTGGGTTCCGTACGACCTGTTATATTGTGATGGTTCATACATTGTTGAAAGTGAGTCGAAAAAAACCATTTCTTATCCTTTGTTTGGTTATAAACATGAAAAAGTAGAGATCAAGGATTCAAAACTGAAAGGAAATGTTTATTATATCGTTGCAGGTCATGGTGGTCCTGATCCCGGAGCTATGGGAAAATATAGCGGAGTTACCCTTTGTGAAGATGAATATGCATATGATATTGCTTTGCGGATGGCCAGGAATCTACTTCAACACAGCGCTACTGTACAAATGATCATTCAGGATAAAAATGATGGTATTCGTGATGAAGCTATCCTCAAACCGGATAAAGATGAAATCTGTTATAAAAACCAGAAAATACCACTCAATCAAATTGCACGCTTAGATCAGCGTTGCAATGCTATCAATGCACTTTATAAAACCAACAAGAAAAAAGGTGTAAAAAAACAGCGTGTTATTGTACTGCATGTGGATTCAAGAAGCAGTAGTCAACGGGTGGATATGTTCTTCTATCACAATCCTAAAAGTAAAACAGGAAAAAGCCTGGCAACCACCCTCAAAAATACTGTGGAAGAAAAATACAATACACACCAGAAAAACCGGGGTTATTCAGGTACTGTGAAAGCACGAAATCTTCATGTATTGCGCGAGACCTATCCTGTGGCAGTATTTATTGAGCTGGGGAATATTAAAAATCCCAAAGATCAAAAAAGATTTATTCTTAAAGATAACAGGCAGGCTGTAGCTAATTGGCTGGTAGAGGGTTTGATGCGTGAAAAGTAAAATTATATAATTTCTTGATTATCCCTTATATATTTCGAAACTAAGTTTTCAAAACCAACAAAAATTTGCTGAAGTAATTTGTGGCTGGTAGTAAATTTACAATTATCAATTGATTTAATTGGTACAATTTTACGTGATGTACCTGTTAAAAAACATACATCATACTCATGAATCTGGTTGTAATGAATATTTTTCATCTCTACATTAATACCGGTCTGCTTACATACCTCCAACACTTTTTTTCTTGTGATACCCTGTAAAACTAGATCTTTTGGAGTGGTTACAACCATATCATCTTTAATAAAGAAAATATTTGACCTACTGCCCTCGGTTATAAAACCATCATTGTTAACAAGTATAGCCTCGTAAGAATCGTTTTTGTTGAGCAGTTTTACTGTAAGCTCACGAAGCTCATGATTCCATACTTTTGCATTTGGATTTAGCCTTTCGGTGTGAAGCAAAATGGTTTTTACTCCTGCAATGTACTCTTGCTGCTTGCGAAGATTAGGCCTCATTATATGTGCAATAAGAAATTCAGAGTTTCCACATCCAAAAATCAGTTTTACAGGTCCACTAATTAAACCATTTATTTTAACCAAATCTTTAATGGTTTTTACAATTGTAAACCGGTTATATTTGGATTTACAGATTGTAAGGCGAAACGAGTTTTCAAGCCTATCGAGATAATCATCCAGGAATAAGGGGATTCCCTCCTCAATTCTTACAACGTCATAAATCACAGAGGTTGAGATATCCAAATCCAGCCCTTCGCTTACAGGCTTTTCTAAACCATTTATTATATACTTATCTCCAGCAATTTCGTTCATTTTTCAAAAAAAAAGCAAGTCCGGCCAGACTTGCTATAAAATTATAAATCTTCTATCTCTTTATTGATTCAACATAACAGGCATAACAAGCATAAGGATATCCTCATCCTTATTATCATCTACAGGTAACAGGATACCTGCCCGGTTTGGTGCTGACATCTCAATTTTTATGGTGTCTGATTCAAGGTTGTTGAGCATATCCAGCAGAAACTTTGAGTTAAAGCCAATTTCCATGTCCTCGCCATCATAATTGCATGTAAGCCTCTCTTTTGCTTCGTTGGCATAATCAACATCCTCTGATGATAATGTGAGTTCTTTCCCGCTTATTTTCAATCTCACCTGGTTCGTAGATTGGTTTGCATATAAAGCTACCCTCCTGATTGAATTAATAAACGGTGACCTGTCAATTGTTAATGTATTAGGATTATCTTTTGGAATTACAGCATCATAATTCGGGTACTTTCCATCAATCAAGCGACAAATCAAATTAACATTCTCGTAAGTGAAGGAGGCATTTGTTTGGTCATATTCAATTTTTACATCAATATCCTCAGGAAGAATATTTTTTAACTGGTTTAACGGTTTTTTGGGTAAAATGAAAGATGATGGAGTTTCAGCGCCGGTATCTGTCCTTTTATAACGAACAAGTTTGTGAGCATCAGTTGCTACAAAAGTTAAGTCTTCGGGTGATAACTCACAAAATACCCCAGACATAACAGGTCTTAATTCATCATTACCGGCAGCAAATAATGTTTTATTGAAAGCGCTGCTCAGCATATCTGATTTTACAGTAATTGAAGTAGCTTCCTCAATAGTTGGTGTAATAGGAAACTCATCACTTTTATGTCCGGATAATTTAAACTTACCCTCGCCAGCTGAAATTTCTATACCAAGGGTTTCTTTGTTTATAATAATTGTTATGGGTACATCGGCAAAAGTTTTGAGTGTATCCAATAATAATTTTGCCGGAATGGTAACTACCCCAGGATCCTCCGTCATATCAATAGGAACACTGACTGACATTGTTGTTTCAAGGTCTGATGCAGTTATCAAAAGTTCCTTATCCTTTAATTCAAATAAAAAATCATCCAGAATTGGAAGGGTGTTGCTGGGATTAATTACACCACTGATCAATTGCAGGTTTTTCAACAATACTGTACTCGATACAATAAACTTCATATCAATAATTTTTCGAGGTTTCTTTAGTAAATGATTTCGTAAAATTATTAAAATTTTTAATTGATCTTTTATATTTAAGAAATTGTTTTCTTAACAATTTGCAAACAATAAAATTACAGGGTAAAATTTATTGATATAATTATGAAATATCGCACTTAGGCATTGTTACGAAATAATGCCTTACTGACACAAAAAAACCGGAGAATAAAATCTCCGGTTCGAATGTTTACTAACCAATATCCTTACTCACCGGACGTACCATAATCGATAATATCTCCAATTACTTCATGGGTATCGTTATCTGTGTTTATTATGATATTATCTGCAATCTCTGTTGTAGCATCAACAATACTGTTTACAACCTGCAGATTATAATATGCATTAAATCCTAACTCGGTAGCTGCAATAAAATGCTCTTCTGCTTTGTCAAATTCTTTTTTGTAACATGCCAGAATTCCCATATTATTTTGAATCTTTCCATTGTCGGTAGAAATCAGGGAAGCTTGGTATAAGTACACATCGGCCTGATTCAGGTTATTAATGTGGATAGCCGAAATTGCAGCATTATTAAAAGCACGCCAATCCCTGTCGATATGGATAAAAGCAGCATTATAAATAGCTAGTTTTTCATCCGTGCTATAGGCAAGGGTTGCTGAATAAAGCAATTCTTCATAAGATAACTCGTCAGGGTCATTCAGCGCCATAGTCAAAAGATCAATATCTGATTTACTTGTTTCAATGGTTCCGGGTTTCATTACTGATTCCCTTAGATAATAAACAAAATTACTACGCTCAACTTCGAAGTTATTAGATACTGATTTTTCTATATCGGTTTCTTCGGCAATAACATTGTTTGAATTTGTAGCATCTGCTAACTGAATACTTTCATCTGAAGTATTTAAATTATCAATATTAAAATCGATCTCAATGTCTTCAATAACACCCGTATTGTTATTAGCATTTGCGTATATGATCGGACTTACCTTAGCAGGTATTTCAATTAACCTTACCTGATCTACTACAAAACTTATTTCTAAGTTAATATCATTTGGATTGATATCTTTATATGCAAGTTCACTAATAACAATAGGATTTATTATTTCAACAGGTGTAACCTGGTCATTACTGAAATTCAATTCCAGATCATACTCATCAGGCTCGATATTTGCAAAATCAAATAAACTGATCTGAGTAACTAATTCAAGAGGCTTAAAACTCTCAATATGATTTTCAATTTCCACTTCAATATTTTCATCAATTGAAACATCAGTAAAAGCAATTTGATTTGTTTCTATTTGATCCGCTACATTGATTGCTTCAACCTGGTCAATTCCCATATCTATTTCCAAGTCAGTTTCTTCAGGACTAGTGATATTGAAAGCTAATTCATTAGTATTAATCTGTGATACGATATTTAATGCATTAACTTTATCAATTGCAGAATTAATCTCAAGGTATAGATCTTCGTCTGTGGAAATATCGTTAGATGCTAATTGATTTGCATTAATTTGATTCACTACATTAATAGCTTCAACCTGATCTATTCCAAGATCAATTTCCAGATAAGTTTCGTCAGGTTCGTTGCTATTGAAAGCTAATTCATTGGCGCTAATCTCAGAAACAATGTTAATTGCTTCAACCTGATCAATTGCCAGATCTATTTCCAGGTATGTTTCATCTGGTTCGACGGTATTGAAAGCTAATTCATTGGCGCTAATCTCAGAAACAATGTTAATTGCTTCAACCTGATCAATTGCCAGATCTATCTCCAGATAAGTTTCG
>JAIOTR010000072.1 GCA_021106665.1 Bacteroidales bacterium | reverse complement strand
GTGCAAAGAGGAGTTCATTGGTTGATCCCCATGAATTTACTTCTTTTCTTTGCCAAATCTCTCCAGAAGTTATTCCTTCATATAGATCATCATAACCAGAAATTGTATCAATCATATAAGTATTCCAGGCCGGATTCAGGTCATAGGAATAATCTCCGTAAAAATCATTCTCAATATCTTCATAATTAATACCGTCAGCATATTCCACATAAGTGTCTATCAATGAATTCTCACTGTTATAACCTTCAATTATCATTCTATTATTAAAATTATTGATCCTGTTCATTCCCATACCGAATTGAAAATTTTTGAGTACTGAATTGTTATTCTTTGCTGTAGGAGTAGTAATTATAAGACCAACATTGCTAAAATTAAAATTGTTCCGCTTGTTCCGCGGATCATTACTGGAAGTTCCATTATATTCTGATGAGGTATTTCCATTAAAAAACGCAGGTGTAAAAGAAAACTCAAATTTTTTGTACAGCCCGATTCCAGCCGGATTTGAGCTTAGGGTTGAAAAATCTGCGCCCAGTGCTCCAAATGCTCCGCTCATTGCCATGTATCTTGCAGTACCCCCAAAGGTAGTTCTTGAATAACGAAGGGCATCCACTTCATTCTGACAAATTCCGAAAGAACTTGTGAAAATTAGAATCAGTATGGTTATAGTTATCCTTTTCATAACAATAATTTTTGCTACAGTTTATAACTTCCAAATGAATGATCCAGCTTATATTATCAAACGAGAATTGCTTCCCTTCTGCCTCCACCTCTTGACGATCCACCGGATGACCTCGATCCGCCACTACTACTTGAACGGGAAGGTGATGAATAAGACCTGCTGCTTCCCGATCTGGATGGCGAGGAATATGACTTGCTGCTTCCTGATCTGGATGGAGCGGTATAACTACTCTTGGTATTTCCTGATCTGGATGGCGCTGAATAACTCTTTGCCGACCTGGAAGGTTGTGAGTAATTTTTTGTATTCGTCCGTGATGGTTGAGAATAATTATTTGAGGACGAACGTGATGGCTGACTATTATTTTTATTGGTGTTATACTGTGCAGGCTTATTATAACTTCTGTTATAATTTGACTGTGGTTTAGTATATTTTTGAGTATTCCTTTCTGAGGTATTCGAAGGCCGTGTATTGTTCCTTACAGTCTCCTGTTTTGTATGAGAAGAAGGCTTATTATATTTTTGTGTTGGCCTTGCTTGCTTACTTTCTCCAATACTCTGACCCGGCTGATAACGATTTTTTGTTTCATTTGAAGAAGTAGCAGGCTTTTTATAAGTATACCTTTGCTTTGTATTTACATCTCCTTTATTATTAACTACATTGGTGCTTGACCTTCCTGGTGTACCTGATCCTGTATTTGTTGAAGATCGGGATGGAGAAGTAATATTAGCCAATTGTGGTGTTGTACGTTCCAAATAATTCGTAGAATTTGTATTGGTAGTACTTTGTGGGTTATATCCATTCCTCCCGTTATATGGACTATTTGAGCCTCCTCGTGACGGGCGGTGATCATAATAGTAAGTATTATAGCCGTAATCATAATAATTGGAAGCATAATAGCCATCCCAATAGCCATTGTTATAACCATACCAGTAGCTATTGTAGGGATAGCCATAGTAACATCCACCCCAACCCCAGCCATAGCTGTAATATAAGGATGGCCTGTACCAATAGTAATCCCAGTACCACGGATTATAATAGGAACCGTAATAATAAGGGGAATAATAATTATAACCCATATACGGACTATAAAACCTGTTTATCCTTGACGCATATGAGTAATCATAATAATCACCTTGGCCATAGCCTTCATAGTAATTATTGGTTATATAAGTTGTGCCATCAGGATTTTCAACTGTTTCACTTGTTGAGTAATAAGGCTCCTCCTCTTCATATGCAACATATTCACCGGATTCATAATCTTCAATGACATATTCACTTTCGGTGTAATAATCAGGATCAGATGTCTGAGTGTCTATGTTATCCTTATTCTTTTCCGAAGTTTTTGAATAATAAACATCATCATACTCTGTAGTTGATTTTGTTGAAGAACAACCTGCCAGGATAAAGATGGCAAGAACCGGTATTAAAAAGTAAGTTTTCATTTTTAAGCCCTCCATAGGTTATATTTTTATTTATTTTTGTGCGTTTTAATGCCTTTAAAAATATACAAACACTATACCACAATTAAGATATGGCTAAAGATTTTCAGACGAGAGAGGAGAATTATGCTCAATGGTACAATGACCTGGTAATAAAAGCAGATTTAGCTGAAAACTCAGCAGTTAGAGGATGCATGGTGATAAAACCTTATGGTTATGCCATTTGGGAAAAGATGCAAAGCGTTCTTGATAAGATGTTTAAGGACACAGGACATGTTAATGCCTATTTCCCATTATTTATTCCAAAGTCATTTTTCAGTAAGGAGGCTGCCCATGTAGAAGGATTTGCCAAAGAATGTGCAGTTGTTACTCATTATCGTTTAAAAAACTCTCCTGATGGAAAGGGAGTAGTTGTAGATGAGGACGCCAAACTTGAAGAAGAATTAATTATACGACCAACCTCTGAAACTATTATTTGGGACACTTACAAAAACTGGATTCAGTCATATCGTGATTTACCGTTATTGATCAATCAATGGGCTAATGTTGTACGTTGGGAAATGAGAACAAGGTTATTTTTAAGAACAACAGAATTTCTATGGCAAGAAGGGCATACCGCTCATTCTACAAAAGAAGAGGCCATTGAGGAAACTGAAAAAATTCTAAATATTTATACAAAATTCGCCGAAGAATGGATGGCGGTACCTGTTTTGCAAGGAATAAAATCTCCAAACGAAAGATTTGCAGGGGCAGTTGAAACATACTGTATTGAAGCTTTGATGCAAGATGGAAAAGCATTACAATGCGGTACATCCCATTTTTTAGGACAAAATTTTGCCAAAGCTTTTGATGTTAAATTTCTTTCAAAAGAAAACAAACTTGAATATGTATGGGCAACTTCCTGGGGAGTTTCAACCCGGTTAATGGGTGCGCTGATTATGGCTCACTCTGATGACCATGGTTTAGTATTACCACCTAAACTTGCTCCTATACAGGTTGTAATTATTCCGATCTATAGAAAAGAAGAACAGCTTAAGCAAGTTTCAGAAGTTGCTCAAAAAATTAAAAAATCCCTCGAAGAAAAAGGAATTTCTGTAAAATATGACGACAGGGATACCTATAAGCCCGGCTGGAAATTTTCTGAATATGAATTCAAAGGGGTACCGGTTAGATTGGCAATCGGACCACGAGATTTAGAAAATAACACCGTTGAAGTTGCGAGACGCGATACTCTTGAAAAGGAGATTCTTCAAATCGCAGATATTGAGAATAAAATTGAACATTTGCTTGAGCAAATCCAAAAGAAATTGTATCATCGAGCTCTTTCTTTCAGAGAAAATAATACCTATGCAGTTGACACTTGGGACGAATTCAAGGATGTAATTGAAAATAAGGGTGGTTTTGTATTAGCACATTGGGATGGTACAGCAGAAACTGAAGAAAAAATCAAGGATGAAACTAAAGCTACTATTCGAACGATACCTTTGGACAGTAAAAAAGAAGAAGGCAAATGCATATTTACAGGCAACCCATCAAAACAAAGGGTTGTTTTTGCAAAGGCGTATTAATGGTTTATTTCTCTTTTCACTTATTCATTTTTTTGTTCTATCAGACAATAAAGATCACTTGTTAAACTAATAATTAACATCAACATTTTTATCCGATATTCGGCGGCAAGATCAAAATATTCATATCCAAAAATTCTATTCAAAAAATTCTTTAATAAATAGAAACTTTAATCTATCTACTCGTACTAAAACAATGATGTAGTTTTGTATAAAAAATTTACTTCATTAAAATTTTATTTTAAATTTTGTTCTATGATTAATCTTTAAATGCCAGAATGATACTTATAATAATAACAATATATGAATAAATAGTATTGTTGTTTAAACATACACCTAAATTATTAATGAT
>JAIOTR010000070.1 GCA_021106665.1 Bacteroidales bacterium | reverse complement strand
GCAATTTCTATTTGCTTATTGCCAGCAATATTCAAAACCACTTTTACAGTCCCCTCGGTAAAAGCACTGTAATCATCATCCAGTTGGGTGACATGAATCAGAAATACAGATTCAAGGCCAATTCTGAGAACATCATATTCAGTAAATACTTCATAATTTTCTGAAAACAATGTTACAGATTCTGTTTCATGCTGCTCTTCGTCAACAACACTTTGATGTTTGTCTTTTACCTGATGGGTATTGTTCGGATCATGACTGCATGACCAAAATGATAAGATGACCATAGTGACAAATAATAAATTTTTCATCCATTTAAAATTTTCTATTGTTCTGATAAATAATAATTGAAATTTGCCTGCAATCCTTGAGGAATGAGGCATTTTGAAATCAGGAAAGATTTATTAACAGTAAGGTGGTGCGCGAAGAGCCCTTGTAAGGCATTTTGCAGACAATTCCTTTTTGTCACCTATAAATATCTTTAATGGATTATAGGATAAAAAAGGTACTACAAGCTGACTTGAATTGGAATATGTAAATGAAGATTGATCCTTTTTAATATTACTAAGTTTAGTTTTACCAGAAAAGTTCTGTCCGTAAGGTGCAAGATAAAAGATATCGAGCTGGCAAAAATCTGTATCACCATTATGATGATCATGTTCAGCGTCAGTATCATGATGATCAGCCACATCATCCGAACAATGGGAAGTAGCAAAACATACTTCTTCATGGTGATGGTGATGAGGCAAAATACTATTCATTATCAGCAAAAGGGCTGCTGACAATAAAAATATACGTCCTATCTTCTGAATAAAATTCATATTAACAAACGGCTGCAAAGCTATGCATTTTCTGATAGTTAAACAAAACAGATGGCTTCCGGTTCATTCTTAAACGGGGGTAAAATATTTTTGTTGAAAGTGTAAAAGCCACGAATTCACGAATAATTCGCCTCAATTTGTGCCTGTCTGCCGAACAGGCGGGCATTCCGTTGCCTTTTATTTTTTATTTTTCAGCAAATACTGTAATGCTATAAATCCCTGTATTGCTATTTTTAAATTCCTCCAGTCCCTTTTCAGAAAGATAATTGACCAATATCTCATCAGGCAGAATGATCTCTTTTTCTTTTCTTATTTGGATGTTTTCAAAACCTGTCTTTTTAACAATGTCCAAATATTCTTCCTTTTGAACAGCACCTGAAACACAACCTGCATACATTTCAGCATCCTTAACTAATTCATTTGGTAAATCACCGGATAAAACAATATCCGAAACACAAAAATGGCCACCCGGTTTTGTTACCCTGTACATTTCACTAAAGGCCTTGCTTTTATCAGGAACAAGGTTTAAAACACAATTACTGACAATCACATCAGCAATGTCATTATCGAAAGGCATTTCTTCAATATCCCCTTTTTTAAATTCAACATTTTCAAATCCCAGTTTCTTAGCATTATTTCTGGCTTTAGTCAACATGGCTCCAGCAAAGTCAAGACCCAATACTCTTCCTTTTTCGCCAACAATGGCCCTGGCAACAAATGCATCATTTCCAGCCCCGGAACCCAGGTCAATCACGGTATCACCTTCAGATATTTCAGCATGTTCTGTAGGCAATCCACAACCCAATCCCAAATCTGCATCTTTGTTATAACCCTTTAATTCTGTATAGTCATCACTCATGATGGTATAATCCATGTCATCGCAACAACCGGTACTCCCACAACATGAGGATTGATTTTGTTCTTTGCTTTGTAAAGCAATCTGATTGTATTTACTTCTTACAATGTCTTTTAATCGTTCGTTCATTATGTTAAATTTTAGTAAACTAAAGGTCACCCTGAGCCTGTCGAAGGGTAGACCGATTTATAACCCTGGCCTACTTCGACAGGCTCAGGGTGACCAGTTTTTTATGTCAGGTTATCATTATAAAATTCTTTAAACTCTTTTTTTATCTGATCTCTTACTTTTCGATAAACCGGTAAAACTTCCTCCACTGATCCTCGTGCTTTTGCAGGATCTTCAAAGCCAATATGTACCCGATGTTTTACATCTCCCGTAAAAACAGGACAAATTTCTTTGGCACCATCACAAACAGTAATCACATAGTCAAAACTTTTATCGAGATATTTTTCAACTGATTCTGGTGATTGCTGGCTAATATCAATTCCCAACTCACCCATTGCTTTTACAGCATAAGGATTCATTTTGCCTTCTGCAATTGTTCCAGAAGAATAAACTTGAAGCATGGGATCAAAAAAATTTAAAAAACCTTCAGCCATCTGGCTCCTACATGTATTTCCTGTACAAATAATAAGAATTCGCATCTAACAACAATTTGAATTTTTAAAATTATTTATAACACCAATAATATTTTCCATTACTGATTTCAAATCATCAATTTTGTCCGGATTCAAACAATAATTAGTTTTAATCCCAGAAATATGACCCTGAACCAAGCCAGATTTCTTTAACTCATCCAAATGCTGATTAACAGTTGTACGGCCCAACGGTAAAATACTGGAAATATCACCGGTAAAACAACTGTTGGTCTCTGCCAGAAATTGAAGGATCATTAATCGAGCAGGATGTCCCAGCGCTTTAAAAAAGACTGCACTTTCCTGTAAATCTGTTTCAAATAATTCAACTTTCGCACTCGGCATATCTTGTAACTTTATAAATTCGACGTAAAAGTACGTCAAATATTTTAAACTGACGTATTTTTACGTTATTTTTTGAAAATCTTATTACAAATTTGAAAATGAACTAAAAATTTTCAGACAGGGTATGAATTACATGCCCAAAGCTTAATCAATAATAAACCTCACCCCCGCATTAATTGACCTGCCAATAACCGGGCCCCAAACCATCGAACTGTCGAAATAATCTCCAAAAGGATCATCTGCTGCCAGGATTGGTTTTTCTTGTTTATAGTTAGTCAGGTTCTCAGCACCAATATAAGCTTCCCATTTACTAAACTTTCTTAAAACCTGGGCATGGAAAATAAAATAAGCCGGTGAATCCTCTTCTAATTGGTACTCAACAGGATTACTTCTGGTATCAGGGATTTTTGAGGTTCCATGATACTGCGTTGTTAATGTAAAATTCCATTTTTCATATTTGGTGGAATAATGTAAAGAAAGCAGACCTTTATGAGGGCTAACCAACGGTTTTTGAACTACTAATCCATCACTCATGGTAATTTTTCCATCATTGTACCGATAGGCTAATGTTATTTCAAATCCTTTAAGAACCTCAATAATCAAATCTGTTTGAAAACTGTTAGAAAATGATTTACCTTTCAAATTGTAAAAAAACACAGAACCAGGATCGCGATTTACATCAACAACAATTTGATCTTGGAATTCGGTCCTGTAAAAATCCACATTTACTGTCAGTTTTCTTATGTCATCTATTTGAAATTTTTGGATAATATTTCCACCATAGTTCCATGCTTTTTCCAGTTTAAATTCTTCTTCAAAAACAAATCTTCTGGAACT
>JAIOTR010000377.1 GCA_021106665.1 Bacteroidales bacterium | reverse complement strand
TCAGGTAATGATTTTTAGGATCAGAGAGAGGTGTGATCTTAAGATCGGCCCCTTCCGGAACACCCATTAGGTAATTTTGCTGTTGCTCCAGGCTCGACCAGAGTTCTCGCACAAATGGCACCCAGGTCGGATCAAGAATGTGGTATTCTCCGTCTGATAATTTAGCGATGGTAACACTATGGTTAAACTGATCTGCAGGAATGTAATCAATACGCGATCCTGCCATGGTCATGGCTGCATATGATTCAAATCCGGCGGCACGAAGCATGGTGATCAGCATCCCTGCTTTATCTTTACAAACTCCGCAACGATCAGAATAGGTCATTCCACCTTTATGTAAAGTGAATCCCTCGCCACATCCCATAGAAATACCTGAATACCTTATGTTGTCAGCTACCCAGTGGGTTAAACGTGAAACTGAATCCATCTCATCAGAAGCTCCCTCAAGTATTTCAGCTACTTTAGCATCTATATCAGGAGTTGATTCGAAACTGCCGAAGTCCTCATTTACACCATAAAACCATTTTGACTTGGCATTCCAATCAGGACTTGTTGATAATAGCAGTTTTGGAAATTCATCCGAGTTCGCAACCATACGGGCTTCGCGTTTGGGTTGTGAATAATCAGATTTGGTGAAAGTATAGATCATTTTATCCCCATCGGGAACTATTGACGAGCGAGCCTCCCCATTATAAAATTCATATTGTAGCAATTTATCCTTTGGCAACTTAAGCTGATAAACTTTTTCAATAACAGGTTCATTGCTCCAGAATTCAACAATATCGTAATAGTGTCCTCTCATGGGTGGAATATACCTTTCATCCTCCCCCTCTTCTTGCAGCAATGCATATGTAAATCCTTTTCTGAACATAAAAATCTCAACAGCATCTCCTGGATTCAGTCTGCCTACTTCTATCATTTTTTCCATGGCTCCCCAGTAAATAGCACGCGCAGGAGCCGGATAGTCCATTACTTTGGTCATATCCAATTCCACAATTTCCCCTGATTTGCGATATATTTTCACACCTTTGATATCAACATATGCTGACAATGGATCATAACCAAATCTGATTACAGCATTGTTTTTTGCGCCCTTAGCAGATAATATTTTTATAAGCTTGTGAATGTTCACATAGCTCAATCCGCTTTCCATAACATCCACAGTTGTACTATCAAATATGATTAATTCAGATTTTCCGGGGTAATCTTCGCTATTTCCTGATTTATTGATTAGCACTTTGATTTCAGGATTTGCATACAATGAAAATCCATAGCACAATGCCAGCAGGTAAAACAATAATCGTCTCATACAATTTTATGTTATAATTTGAAGATTGTAAAACTAAGAAAATTAAATATATTCCTTTAAATTCATGGTGGATAGTTTTAAGGAATGGATATTTTTAAGAATACAACACACATATTTTTTTAGTCCTTCAATGTTACTGTATCTCAAATTTCCAATCAACTCAAAGACAAATATTTTCAAGTTTTTGAAATTATTAAAAGTTTTCAACATTTTCATCCGACAACTCCATTATATATCTATCTTTGCAGCAATTTAAATGATCATTTATCCACTAACATATTTGTTGTTATGAAGAAAACAAGACGATTTTTCCAATTATTAAGTTTGGTTGCTGTAGTTTTATTTATTAGCAGTTGTGCAACCACCAAATTACCCGATACTTACACGGTTGATCCGGAAGTACTGGAAGCCAAAGGAGAGAATGTTACATTTACAGTAAGCGGAACTGTTCCTGAAAAAACTTTCCATAAAAAAGCTGTTGTTGAGTTTACACCTTTTATTAAGTATGGTGAAGAAACGAAAGAACTGACAAAATTTGTCCTCAGGGGTGAAAAAACTGAAGGAGAGGGGACTGTTATTAATTCCAAAACAGGTGGAAGTTTTTCATATACTGAAACCTTTCCTTACACTGAAGAAATGAGGGCTGCCGAGCTTTATGTAAATGCAACAGTGACCAAGAAAGGAAAAGTACTGTCGGAATATAACGACATAAAACTGGCTGATGGTATTATTGAAACATTCAAGAATATTGTTCATGATGAAGAATTGATATATGCGCCTTCAGGATATGAGAAAGTTACCGTCATTTCGGAAATGGCAACAGTTTATTTCAAGGTGAATATGGCCAATATCAACATGAACCTTCCACTTAATAAATCGGACGAAGCCAAAGCAGAGATGCAAAATCTTCATGAATTTATGATGAAAGGTTGGGTGATTAAAGATATAAATATTGATGCATGGGCTTCTCCGGAAGGTGAAATTAATTTCAATGAGAACCTGGCAGATGACAGGTCGGAATCAGTTCATAAGTATATGGAAAAGCATGTAAAGAAAATGAATAAGAAAATGGCCAAAGAAATGGGTGTTGATATTTCGGAAATCGAACAGGAAATTAATTATCTGGCTAAGGGTCACGGAGAAGACTGGGATGGATTTATGGCATCTGTCAGAAATTCAAATTTGGAAGATAAAAGCATGATCCTGAATGTCATCAATGCTCAACCTGATGTAAACAAAAGGGAAGAAGAGATCAGGAATATGACGATGATCTATAAAGAAATAGAGGATGATATTTTGCCTCCTCTTCGTCGTGCTGATTTAGTGGTAAATTGCTTTGAACCAAAACGTACAGATGAGGAAATAGCAAAATTGGCTGTCACAAGCCCCGATTCTTTAAATTATAAGGAAATATTGCATGCCGCCACACTCACTGAAGATCCGGAAGTAAGGTACACCATTTATAAGTCTGCTTTTACAAATCCTGACCGCGACTGGAAAGCTTACAACAATGCTGCTGCCGAAGCGCTGGTTCTCCGTAAAAAGGATGAAGCTACAAACTTACTTGTTCAGGCAGAAAAATTATCAGCCAAGAATGGTAAAATTGAAAACAACATGGGTGTTTTAGCTTGCCACAATGAAGATTATAAAGCTGCTGAACAGCATTTCCTGAATGCAATGTCGTATGGTGAAGATGAAAATTACAACCTCGGTATTGTGGCCATCCAAAAAGGTGACTATACAAAAGCACTGAATTATTTTAAAGGGATTGATTGCAATCATAATGTTGCCCTTGCGCAAATGTTATCAGGAAACATGAACGATGGCTTGAAAAACCTGAAATGTGCTCCTGAAGGTCCGAAAACCAATTATATGCTTGCCGTTTACGGTGCAAGAACAAATGATGATGCTATGGTTTTTGAATATCTTGGAAAAGCATTTGCTAAATGCAAGCATCAAAAAGAAAAAGCAAAAACTGACAGGGAATTCCTGAAGTATTTTGATAACCCCGAGTTTAAGGCTTTGGTTGAATAATTGATCAATAAAACCATAAATACGAACCCCGGAATTTTTCGGGGTTTTTTTTATGTCATACCGTATCCTTTTATCTCCGCATTGGTTCTTAAACAATAGCGCGAGTCTTGTGTGTTGGAATTGTGGGTGGTTGACTTGTGACAGTTTATTATCTAAGTGATTTCTTTGTGCCATAGAGCCTTGGTGGCTAAAAAATGCCACAAAGACACCAAATCACGAAGGATCACAAATTCAAGCACTTAAAGCACGATGTCATTAGTAGTCCATCGAAGTGTGTGCGTTGGATAAAATCTTTCCATCATTCCGGACGACTTCTCCCAAAGGGATCACCATGTTAGACAGGCTCAGCCTGACCTGGAATTAGGGCGAAAATAGTATTTTGTTTATTGAGATTTGTAACTTTAACCTAGTCTTTACCCTACCAGTTTAGCATCCAGGTCTATTTGTGCTGTTCCTCCTGAATATAAGCGTGAGATTGGACATTTTGCCTTGGCTGCTTGTGCCAATTCATTAAATTTTTCCAGGGATAAACCTTCACACTTTACTTCACAATCAAGGTGGATATTGGTAATGCATGGGCCTGCATCATCTTTTCCAAGCGTAACTGTATTTGTTGTTTCTACACTTTCCGGGGTTAAACTTTCCCCGCTGATCAATGCGGCCAAAAACATGGAGTAGCAACCTGCATGGGCTGCTCCTACCAGTTCTTCCGGGTTTGTGCCTTCGCCTTCTTCAAAACGCGAAACAAATGTAAATGGGCCGCTATAGTTACTGAAATTCATTTCACCCTTACCTTCTTTTAATGTTCCATTCCAAATGGCTTTTGCTCTTCTTGCTGTCATAATTTTGAATATTTATTTTAGTTAATATTTGAATTTTCTAATTCTGTCACAAAGCGTGATTTTAATAAAGGGCAAAGTTATTAATTAATGGTTTATGGGTGGAAATAGTTTTATCATAAAAACTACGAGGGGAAGCAAAATAAAATAGAGTCTTGTTATCAGGAATTAGGAAAGTGGACTTATGATTTAATAAATTCAGGGTGCTAGTATTGCCTTTGCTGATTTCTAACATGAAGATATACACCGGAGGGTAAATATATTTATATTGCCGTAATAACTAAAATTAAATTACTAAATATTTAACGGATACTAATAATATTCGATTTCTCTTATCGTAATATTTTTAGGAAACCCATTAAGATAATACAGACAATAAATCCAATTCCCATTTTTATCATATTTATAGTCAAACTTATATTTATCATCTATTTCATAATCATTTATCCAGTTTTTTGTTGCTTTATAACTCTCTTCAATTTCATTGTTAAATCTATCATATTTATATGTTTTTATATCAATGGAACCATCAAATGGATAATAGTGTTTCATTTCTATGATATTATTTTCATCATCATATTTGTAATTTATTTTTTCAGTAAGACTATTATCTGAATCATATTCCTTTGACTCTATTAAGTCTCCCTTTAAACCATATTTATATTTAACAAAGTCATAAAGATTATCTTTTGAACCAAATCTATGAAAGGTAATTTTATGACCTTTTC
>JAIOTR010000178.1 GCA_021106665.1 Bacteroidales bacterium | reverse complement strand
TGTTATCTTTCTCACTTATCCAAAGAGGATGAAAATCACCATGAACGCGGCCACCTGTAATAAACGCCCCCCGAAAGTTTTTTCCGCCATTTTCACTGACGATCAATGAATAGCCAGGTTTATAGACACGATTTGTATCAACAGGATCGGGAACGATCATTGAGAAATAAAATGGCCGGTGACCCATTGAAGGTGTTTCGTTGACCATCTTCCATGATTTGCCCTTATCCTCAGACCGGTACAATGATGATTTTTCTGACTCAATTAACGCATATACAATATTGGGATCGACCGGTGAAACATTTACAGCAATTCTGCCGAGGGTTCCTTCGGGCAATCCGTCAGTTATCTCTGTCCATTCTTGTCCGCCATCCCTGGTTATAAAAAGACCACTTCCCGGCCCACCCGAATTGAAAAAGTAAGGAAACCTCCTGAATTCCCACATGCCAGCAATAAGAATATTTGGGTCATCAGGGTTTATTGCAAGGTCAGCGCATCCTGTATTTTCATCAATGTATAGGATCCTTTCCCAGTTCTCACCACCATCAGTTGTTTTATAAACACCCCTTTCTTCATTGGCACTCCACAAATGTCCCAAAGCAGCAACATAAATAGTATTTGGATCTTTTGGATGGATAATTATTTTCCCAATGTGCTCCGTTTCATCAAGTCCCATCTTTTTCCAGTTCTCCCCACCATCATAAGTCCTGTAAATACCATCGCCAACTCCAACACTATTTCTCACCCATGTTTCGCCGGTTCCAACCCAAACGGTATCCGGGTGATCTTGATCAATAGTTACCGCTCCAATACATTGGTTATACTTATCAAAAATTGCTTTGAACTTGACCCCGCCATTGGTTGTTTTCCATAAGCCACCACTCGCTGTACCCGCATAAATAATCCTTGGATCACTTTGAACCGCATCCAATGCAGCAATACGGCCGCTCATGGTTGCAGGACCAATATGCCGCGCTTCAATTGCCCCGAATGTGTGTTCGTTGACCTTTACTTTTTTCGTTGTTTGTGCATTTGTACCGATGGATACTATCAGGACAAAAAGAATTATTAAACTGTAGCCTAAGAACTTTTTACTTTTTTTCATTTTTATTAATCCTTATTTGTTTTTATTACATTTTTATGTAATCGTTTGCAGTCATTACTGGAATTTTTGACAACTTAAAATCTTTAAGATTTCTGGTTATTATCATATCTAATTTGTTCTCTATTGCTGTATAATATTGAATTGCATCCTCAAAGTCCTTAAAGTCAGAATTTAATGATAAATCAATGATTTTGTCGTCCATTGGTAAAATTTTTACCAGTAGTTTAAATTTTCTTAATATTTCTTTTGCTTTCCCTGAATCAAGTTCTTTTGAAAGCATGTAGTATGTATTGGCAAAAGTCAGTGAGGATATCGCAAGTTCTAATTCATTATTGTCTGATAAGGTAAATAACCAACTTGCAGGTTTATAGAATTCTTTTCTTTTGGTCAGAAGGTCAATAATAATATTGGTGTCAACTAATATTTTATCCATCATGCATACTTGTCAGATAAAAAATCTGTATAATCTTTTTTATAATCTGTTCCTTGTGTTTTAATCACACCAATCAAGCTTTCAACCAATGGAGAAATTTCTATTTCTTCTTCTTTATTACTAGTCAGTGCTTGTAAATAATTTTCAATCATTTTAGAAAGGCTAATATTCTTATCTTTCGCATATTCTTTTGCTCTTTCTATTATTGATTTGTCCAATTTTAATGTCAATTTAGTATCCATATCCTAATAAATTATTAATACGTGCAAAGATAAATAATAAATACGTATTTGTCAAATTTATTTTTTATTTGACGGCAACTCGTTTATATAACAAACTATCCATTTCCTGGTTAAAACAAAGCAACTCACTGTAAACTAACCCCAAACAAGTTTGCAGGTTTATACTGATGCTGTTTGAATTTGTAAAAACAAATTCTTACAGATCAGCATATGCTGACGAAAGCAGTCCTTAAAAATTTGCAAACCTGATTTCCGTCAGTATATCAATCCACAATACCCTCATTTGTCAAACTTGGTCAATTTGCCTACTGCCTACTGCCTACTGCCCACTGTATCCGACTACTCCTCCTTTTCCTCTTTTTCTACATCTACATCTACATCTTCTTCTTCACCTCCTTCTTCCTGTGTTTCCTGCTTCTCCGGCATAACAAACATAGAATCATCTATTTCTTCATCAAAAATTATTTCTTCCATGTTAATTTGTCTGACTGTTTGCCCGTTCTGCCTGCTTTCCATACTGAAGGCTATAATTATTCCATCCTGTTCTTTGTAATTGCTATATAAAGTTTCTATTTCAATTTCAGAATCATCCACCTTAAGTTTCGAGGTTGTTTTCAGTAAAACAAAGTTATCGGAATCGATATAATGGAAATATTCATTCCCTTCCTGGTCTAATTGTTTGATTTTAAAAATATCTGTGCCTTCCATTTCTTCTGTTCCAATCAACTCGGTTTCATAACCTTTTTCTTTGTAGTTGTATAGCATGCCATCAAAATCGGCTTGTTTTTCCATGGATGACAGCTGAAAACCGGTTATTTCAACAGGGTCAGGACTTCCAGTCCATGGTGCAATATACCAGCCTATTTTCCCGTCAAATACCTGGGTCAATTTGGCGCCCTGAATGGTCACCTCAAGTTTGAAACTGTCCGGGCGTTTTTGCCAGATGGTAAAATCATTTTCCATTCCCTGCCCGATGGATTTACCTTTTGCGATCATTGTTTTATGTTCCACAAAATTTTCCTGTCCAATAGTTTCAAAATAAGTGTTTAGGATTTCATTAAGATCTTGCGCCTGAAGTCCTGAGATCATAATAAAAGTTGCAAATAAAAGAGATAATAGATTTTTCATGATTGTAAAATTTTAGTTATGAATTAAATGTTTGTCAAAATTAGGGAAAATTTTATGTTTCGGGTGTGTAAATAATACCAAATTGGATGAATTGCAGAAAAAAATAACTGAACCCTTTAATTTTAACTATGACCTGGAAATGTATATATCTTTTTAAATGTTTGAATAAATTTATTTCGCTAATTAAGTAATTATTTGTAAAATTGCACCCGTTTTGAAAAGGGGTTTTTTTGAAAAATATCAATAATAGTTGAGATAGTTTAATGCAACGTATAGTAATAATTTTAGCGATATTATTTTTATCTTTCCAGTTTCTGGCAGCCTCAGAAAAAGATTCACACGAACCGTCAAAGGAAGAAGGGTTTAATCCGGGAACGATGATAGTTGAACATGTGATAGATGCTCATGAATGGCATGTGATGGATATTGGACATACACACGTTTCGATCCCTCTTCCAATCATTTTGTATTACGATGGAAAACTGGATATTTTTCTTTCTTCCAAATTCCATCATGGGCATAGTGAATACAAAGGATACAATCTGGAAATCGAAGGAGAAAACAAAGGCAAAATAGTTCATGTTGAATCAGGAGAGTTACCTCTTGATATCTCCATTACAAAAAATGTGGCTTCCATGCTCATTAGCATGATACTTATTTCAATTATTTTTATCTCAATCGGGAAGGCTTATACAAAAAGAAAGGGACGTGCACCGAAAGGCTTGCAATCATTTCTGGAGCCATTAATCTTATTTATACGTGATGACGTAGCCAAAGCATCCATTGGTGAAAAAAGGTATGAGAAATATCTTCCGTTTTTACTGACATTGTTTTTTTTCATATTCTTTAATAATTTATTGGGGCTGGTTCCCTTTTTCCCCGGTGGTGCCAACTTAACAGGAAACATTGCAGTAACAGGCGTAATGGCCTTGTTTACTTTTATCATAACTACGTTTAGCGCAAATAAAAATTATTGGATTCATATTGTTAATACACCTGGAGTGCCCTGGTGGCTAAAGATTCCGGTGCCATTAATGCCGATCGTTGAATTGTTGGGCGTGTTCACAAAGCCATTTGTTCTTATGATCCGACTCTTTGCAAACATTACGGCAGGGCATATTATCGTCCTTGGTTTTATGAGCCTGATCTTTATTTTTGGAAATATTAATGTTGGAATTGGATATGGTGTCTCGGTAGTTTCAGTAGCTTTCGCTGTTTTCATGGGATTGCTCGAATTGCTGGTTGCTTTTATCCAGGCATATGTATTCACCCTTTTATCAGCCTTGTATTTTGGTATGGCAACGGAAGAACACCATTAGAAAGTTAAAAGTTACGAGTTAATTGAAAAAAGTTGAGAGATTGAAAAAATAAAAAATAAAAAATCATTCATAATTCATTAAACAATTTATTATTATGACAATTTTAGCGATTTTATTACAAGCGGCAGCAGCAGCAGGATTTGCAAAGTTAGGCGCCGGATTGGGAGCAGGCGTTGCAGCCATCGGGGCCGGTATTGGTATTGGCCAGATTGGTAAAGGTGCGGTAGAATCGATTGCCCGTCAGCCGGAAGCTGTTGGCGACATTCGTTCAAACATGATCGTTGCAGCGGCTCTTATTGAAGGGGTTGCGTTTTTTGCTATTGTTGTTTGTCTGTTGATACTTTTCTTGTAATAACAGGCAGTCACGACCTTTATGTTTCAGCGGTTGGCTGAAACATAAAGGTTCATTAACTAATTTATCAATAATCATTAGATAATTAAAACATGGAACTTGTACAACCCGGAATAGGTTTGATTTTTTGGATGACCATCGCTTTTGGCCTGTTGTTATGGATCCTTGCAAAATTCGCATGGAAACCAATAATGAAAGGTTTGAAGGAAAGAGAAGACTCTATTGATGAAGCCCTTAATGAGGCAAATAAAGCCCGTGAAGAGATGAAAGAACTTAAGTTCAGCAACGAGCAATTATTAAAGGAAGCTAAAGAGGCGCGGGATGATATATTGAGAGATGCTCGCAAGGTTAAAGAGACAATCATCGAAGAAT
>JAIOTR010000030.1 GCA_021106665.1 Bacteroidales bacterium | reverse complement strand
CGGACTTTGGCTTGCCATTTCAAACAACGAGGTTTCAGGTGACCAGGCGTTTATTAATAAGGAATATACCGCTGACGGTGATATGAGCATATTGTTAAAATTAAGTGAGTTGTTTGCGCCACCCAGTGAAGCTGAAGAGAAAGTAAAACAAAAATCGAAAGCAATAAAATTTGAATACAAAACATTTGAACCGGCACGAATTAAAAAAATTGTTGTTTTTGACGGAGGCCCTCGAAACACCAAATTCAGCAAAACCACCTTCATGGTGAATCATTTTTGCAGGGGGGCTAAATCGGCAGGTGCTGAAGTTGAATATATTAAACTCAAAGATATGAAAATAAATTCCTGCTTCATTGTTATCAATAACCAACCGATTATGCATTACACCAGATAAACCAGTGGTTAAGGTGTCAGGGATACTCCAGATGCTACCATTATAAAATTTATATAAAATTTTTTTATTTGAAAAGCTTCCAACATCGTAATCGTAGGTAAGGTGCAAATTATTTTCACTATCACTTACAATATGGGGTTCTGACATCCACTTTTCGCTATTATATGATACACTAACGGGATTTGTCCAGCTTTCTCCATTATCATTTGATTTGGAATAATATATTCTATAAAAATTTGTTCCATGCTTAGTACTCCATACACAATGGAAATTTCCATTATTATCAATTGTTAAATCTGGGTAAACCGAATAATATTGCCCCAAATTTGGGTTTATAACAATAGGGTCTGACCAGGTTTGCGATAAGGAACTTATTGTTAAGGCTATAAGGCTAACTATTAATAATATATTTTTCATTAAATGAAGTTTTACTTTATAAAATTAATACTTATCTGTTTAATAATTATTCTTTTTCGAGCGTTTGCCACAATTTAAGTTCTTTTGGTTTTTATTGCTTTTAGCTTGTGCTTCGGCAAAAACCGAAAGTGCTTAAATGTGCGGCTGGTATCGCCTTGTTGCTAACGTTAAGTATATGGTTTTGTGGCGGTTTTATTACTAAATAATTTTCTAGTCATACAAGATGCAAGTTGAGAATTATAATGCTCTTGTTTAGCACATTAGCCGACATAAACTATATACATTGTTGGCAATTGGCCTTATTTAAATGTTTCTAAAAACTGTCTTGCTGTCATTACAGGTAACTTTGATGCTTTGAAGTCTTTCAAATTCCTCGTAATTATTATGTCTTGGTTATTTTCAATTGCAGTAAAATATTGAAGTCCATCCTCAAAGTCAGTGAATGAATCGTCATTTAATGCTACACCTATTATTTTATCGTCAAGAGGTAAAATATTAACTATTAATCTTAGTTTCCGTAATATTTCTTTTGCTTTCTTGGAGTCGGTTTGACGTAATAATGTATAACTCGTATTCGCAATAGTTAAAGACGAAATATTAAGTTCGATAATTTTCTGATCTGCTAATGAAAAAAGATCTGCTGATTCATCATAAAAAGGTTCTCTTCGAGATAATAAGTCTATGATGATATTTGTGTCAATAAAAAGTTTTTTCATTTGTATTTCTCAGTTAAATATTCAGCATATTCTTTTTTGTAGTTAAAGTCAGGTGGTAGGTCAATAACACCGCTCAAACTTTCAACAAGAGGTGTGATAGGTATTTTTTTTTCGCTATCTTTTTCTCTAGTCAAACTGTCCAGGTATGATTCAATCATTTTTGATAAACTAATTCTTTGACTTTTAGCATAGATTTTTGCTCTTTCTATCACACCGTCATTTAATCTTAATGTCAATTTTGTTTCCATGTCATTATTATTTACGTGCAAATATACAAACATTATACGTCATAGCAAAATATTTATGTGGATTTTCTTTCTTTAGGCTTATTGCCAACTAGTGTATAAACGCACCCCTATTGTTTCTGTCCTCATTATAAGTTAATTACAATCCGTTTTCAAATGTTTACAAACGACAAATAAACGTTTGTTGTCGCTTATTTGGAATTCGTTTTTGTCTATCTTTAGTGCTTATTTTCCTATTTCAATAAAGTGCAAACGGTTTATTCCTACATTGTAAGAACAAAAATATAAAAAAGTAAAATCCAATGACAAAAAAAACATCACTTTACTTTATCAATCCGGAAACTGCTCCAAAACTTAAACAAATGCCCGGATTGGAGACAACCATACTCACCGGCTATCACAACGAAAAAATGATGATGGTCCTTAATGCTACTTTGCCGGGGTTTACCGTACCCATACATTCCCATCCGCATGAGCAAACAGGAATGGTATATGCCGGCAAAGCAAAATTGCGCATTGGCAATGAGGAACATATTGTAGAAAAAGGGGATTTTTATTGTATTCCTTCCAATATCCCGCATGGTGATACTTGTATTGGGGAAGAACCGTTTGTGATGCTTGATATTTTCAATCCTGTACGTGAAGACTTTATTAAGAAACTCTCATAAACATGCAAAGAACTATTTCTATCATCCTGTTATTCTTTAACGGAGTAAGTGCATGCTTTGGCGGTGGCGCTCTAATTTTAGATCCCAGCGGCCGCAATGTACAAATGCCTCTCGATATGCTTAAGTACAGTCCTTTTCATAACTTCCTGATTCCCGGTTTAACTCTGTTCTTCGTGTTGGGTATTGGAAGTCTGATAGCAGGAATTCTAGTGATACGAAGGATAAAATCTTATTCATTGTATATCATATTTATTGGAGCCTCACTCACTATTTGGATAATAACCCAAATGCTAATGATAAGGGGTATACATTTACTGCATTTCATATACGGAGGTATCGGGATCGTATTGCTATTTCTTGGAATAATGCAGTGGAAAAGGCAAAACGAATAAATCAGGCAAATGCCTGAAATAATATTATCTTTCAATTCTTAAAATTCTTTCACTTTTGCAATTCCCTGACAATGAAAATTATTAATTTTGGGAACAGAAGAATTAATTAAAAATGTCAGAACAAACCAAACAATCCATCGCAGATTCGCTGGAATCAAATAAAAGGATACTTCCTTATATGCCTTATCTCCTCCAGGATATGTGGGCACTGGGATGTGCATTGCAACCTATCATTGATGCGGCAGCAATTACCGGCTTACATGAAAAATCAAAAGTACTTGATCTGGGTTGCGGTAAAGGGGCTGCATCCGTTCAGCTTGCAGCCGAATTTAGATGCAATGTTTTAGGCATTGATGCGACGGAGCCGTTTCTTAAAGATGCTCAAACAAAAGCATCCGAACACAAAGTTTCTAACCTATGTGAATTTGTCCAGGAAGATATTTTAGAGTATATGAAAACGGAATATCATTTCGACCTGGTTATCCTTGCTTCATTAGGGGGAATCTTCGGATCATTTGAAAATACCATTGCTTCACTTAGATCACAGGTTAAGAACGGTGGATACATGATCATAGATGACGGATATTTACGAACAAGGAATTCCTTAAATCGCAAAGGTTATCAGCATTATAGAAATCATAAAAATACAATCGGCGAATTAACATCCTACGGTGATAAATTAATAACGGAGATAAATACCACAGATATCAGTCGTCAAATTAATGATGAATATTTGTTTGTAATTGAAAAAAGAGGAAAAGAATTAATTATTGAAAAACCGGAATTGAAAGAAGAAATAGAAGCATATATTTTACTCCAATACGAGGAGTGTGAAGTGATCAATACGGAGATCGAAGGGGCGCTATGGCTTTTGCAAAAATCCCTTGAATAAATCCATGCCGAATAAAATAAAAGTATTACATTTATATTCATTTGATGAGTTGATTTCATAATAATAATGTGGTAAAATATAACGACTTCCAGCAGACGCTATTCTAAAT
>JAIOTR010000155.1 GCA_021106665.1 Bacteroidales bacterium | reverse complement strand
TCGTATCTTTCAAAGTTGAATTTGTAGTTTGTAACTAATTGACCTGTTGCATTAATTACTTTTAACTCGGTTGTGAATTGCCCTATATCATGATTCTCTATATAAATAATGCCATTACCTGGATTAGGATAAATACTAAAGGGGGATATATTAATGGATGAATCCAGAATAGATGAGTTGCAATCAAAACCAAATTCATCAAGATCAAATTTAGTTATGAGATGTTCTGCACAAAAGCAAGGCCTGTAGGTTGCATATTCGATCAATGCCTCAACTTCATTTTCCCACTGTGTGAAATTTTGAGGATGATGCCATCTTTGGATATGAAACTTTATCTCGCTATTGAATAATGTAGCAAATTCATTTATTTTGTTAATTACGGTGTCCTGGTGAAATGTTGTGTTCAAATGAAGTGCATATCTGTCGATAAATTGTTGTTTGAATTCTTCGTTCTCAAGCAATTTCCTCAACAAAAATGTTGAACAATCGCAATTGGTATTAACCGCCAGAGCATCCTCCAAAAAATTGTGTTGATAATTGATATTATGCCCATAACCAAAATCAAGGTCAAAAATCAACCATCTCCATTTTGAATCGGATTGTGTCGTTTTCCACGCTTTGTTGTTGTTACAGGGCCAGTCATTGTTGCCAAAATATATTTCGGCGATATGATAATCTATAAAATTCAGAATATCAATTTTGGTTTTAACATATATGTAGTTGCTTTGAATGGCCAGGCTGTTTTCGTTGATAAAATTTTTCATGTCATGGTAGTCCTGGTTATCACCAATTTCCTGTGAACCACAAACACTTACCACTATCAAACTGTCTTCATTCAAATCGAAATGGCGGTTAAAATAGTGTTCGTCGTACCTTTCCCTTATACCGTGAATACCCCAATAATTACCATTTATATAAACAACGGATGGCCTGAAAGCCAGCAATTCCATATCAAGGCCGGAAAGTAAGCTTTGCATAAAGACATCTCTGAAATGAGAATAAATAAAATCATTGCCTGAATTGCGTAAAACAAAGTTTTTATAACTACTATATTCAGATTCAGGAAAAATCGGGTAGTTAAAATTATTATTTCCATATTCTTTGTAAGCAGTGATCCTTAAGCTTTTTTGAGGCATAACAGCACTCCATCCACCGGAAATCCTTACTCCACAATCCTGGGATATTGAAGATTCTCCATTATCTTCAAACAATTCTGCATGTCCATATCGTTCCCATTCTTTTCCATTATTGATATAGTTTCCTTCAGGCCACCAGCCCCAGCCTAACTCATCATACCTTTTTCCGGGAATATATATCCCTGTATCATAATCAAATAAATTCAAACTATCTGTAATAACTGAAATAACAGGGAAAGTAAACCTTTCAAAAATACTGTCATCAAGGAAATAGGATTTGGAAAATATTTCACTCGAAGGGTTTTGACCGGAAAAAGATCTGTACCTGATAACATCTGCCATCAAAATATTGTCATCGGGCTGTTTCCAGATAAACTGAGACAATTGCCATGGACCCTCCAAAGGAGTAGTAGGTATTTGAGAAATATTGGTGGCAGTGCTATATCCCGGCTTTAAGGTTATAGGATTGTTAAAGACAGGAGATTCTAAAGTTGGGCAGGATCCATCGAACGTGAAATGAATAACATCTTCAGGTTTGGATGAAACGATATCCAAAACTATCGAATCAACATAAAATCCGGCAGGATGTGAAATTGTCAAGTTGTTCAGGGTAATATTATTGCTGTTGCTTGTGCCGGGGCTGCCCGAATAAAATATTTCAAATTGACCGCCACCATCAATTAATCGTCCGTATGATTGATTAAATACCAATTCTATTGCTTCTGTCTGATCAATTATATTTCCAAGGTTATCACTTAATATCAAAGGCTCGCCTTCAGATTTGATCTTAAAATTGGTATGAATATTAAGGGCGGTTATGGTATCTTTCCCAGAGGCAAAAACCAATAAAAAACTGTCAGGTTCAATTAATAAATCAGGAAATGACCATTTTTCAATATCATCTGGGTCATCCGACAGACACCAATTTAGTAAATTAAAGGTTTGCGGTGAAGGATTATATATTTCTATCCAGTCGGAGTATTCGCCAAAATCATCCTGAAGCACATTGTTGTTTGCCGACATGAATTCATTGATAACCAATTGTTGTGAAACTGATAGTTTTAGCAAAATAATTGTGAAAAATATGATGGATGATATGAATTTTTTCTTGTACATAAATCCGGTATCAATTAATCCAATTCCCATCTGCTTTTATTAACTTAATCATTTCGTCAACTGCTTTATCCTCATTGATGTTTTTCTTAACAGGGAGGTTGCGCCGGTAAAGTGTAATTTTACCCGGTCCGGTACCCACGTAACCATAATCAGCATCGGCCATTTCACCGGGGCCATTTACAATACAACCCATTACGGCTATTTTTAATCCCTTCAAATTAGAAGTTTCCGATTTTATTTTTTGTAAAGTTTCCTGGATGTTGAACAAGGTTCTGCCGCATGATGGGCAGGCTATGTATTCGGTTTTCGATATTCTGTCGCCGGTAGCCTGAAGAATCCCAAAAGCTGTCTCGCAAATTGTCATGCTGTCTAAGTTTTCAGCCTGTAACCAGATTCCATCTATTATTCCATCTACAAGAAGATAAGAACAGTCAGCTGCCCTAATAAGGAACTCTTCTTTTGATAAACCTGAATATTTTCTTTTAAGAATGATAGGATTTAAATTCCCTTGATCCACCAATTTCAAAATAACTTTTTTTGTTTTCTGAATTGGACATTCCTCATCAGACTTGATTACTAAAATCGAATTACCAATATTACTAAAATCAATTTTATAATCCTTATTTGCATTGATAGTTTTAAACTCATGTTTTGTTCCTGAACCATCAACTGATTTCAACTTATTTTCAGACGTAAATAAATAATCAGGTAGGAATGATTCATGTATATCTTCATGATTAAAATCATTCTCATTCAAGATCACTACAGGCGGTTGACCATCACCGATCAAACCTTGCTTAGAGGAAATTTTCCGGTTATATTGAAATGGATTGACCAATGGTTTTTTATCTTTAGAGGATTCGTTTTCCTGTAATTCAAAACCCTGAACCCTGAACCCAAAACTCTGAACTATCTTCATTGCCACCGGAATTTCATTCTCAGGATCTTCAGTCAAAGAAACCCTTATGGTATCCCCAATTCCATCCATCAGTAATGACCCGATACCTGCCGCTGATTTTATCCTGCCGTCCTCGGCATCACCGGCTTCGGTTACGCCAAGATGTAATGGGTAATTCATTCCTTCTTCAATCATTTTCTGAACCAGTAACCTGTTTGCCTGAACCATTATTTTTACGTTGCTGGCCTTCATAGAGAGTATGATGTTATGAAAATCAAGATCTTCACATATCCTCACAAATTCAAGTGCCGATTCCACCATACCGAGAGGTGTGTCACCATAACGGTTTAAAATCCTTTCGGCTAATGAGCCGTGATTGCTGCCAATACGTATGGCTGTTCCATATTCTTTACAGACATTAATTAATGGCCTGATACTTTTCCTGATCTTGTCAACTTCAGCAGCGTATTCAGATTCTGAATATTCAACTTTTCCTTTGTTTCTATCGGTATAATTGCCGGGATTGATGCGAACCTTTTCCACGATTCTGGCAGCAACTTCTGCAGCCTTGGGCTGAAAATGAATATCTGCAATCAAGGGTGTTGAATAACCATTTTTTTTAAGCTCATTTTTTATAACTGCAAGGTGTTCTGCTTCTCTAATTCCCGGCGCAGTGATCCTTATATATTCACACCCTGCTTCGATCATCCGGATGGACTGGGCAACCGTTGCTTCGGTATCCATGGTTTTTGTGGAGGTCATGGATTGGATACGGATTGGATTGTTACCACCCATTGGAACATCTCCGATATTTACTATGCGGGATTTATAATTGAACAATTCCATTTACGGCAAAATTACGATAATCAAATTGAATTAATGAAAGAGTTATTACACGAAGCATCACGAAGGAGGCACGGAGAACCACGAAGAATTGTTATTGGTTTTTGGCTTCCAGGTAAGTTTGCTGCATTTCAATTACTTTCTCTTTAAATTATTAATATGTATTGTAAAGTTAGGCAGAAAAATGCAGCAACTGGTAGAATTTTCACATTGAATTTGCGAAGGGGTGGTTTGGGTTTGTGGATGGGTAACAGAATAAATAAAGTCCTATTGATAATTTATCAACAGGACTGTTTTATATAATTTACAATAATAAAATTATGTTATTCTATTTTTCATTTGGATTCAAATGGATTTTTACCCAACCTTAAGTTCAAGGAGAAAAACAAATTTGGTCTAAAAACTTTTTCATGGATCTGATCAAACTCTAAGTTTTCAGAAATAATATCTGATTCATTATAATTACTATTAAGTTTATCCATACTATATACTGCCACTCCGATTGTTATTCCAATATTATAATTAATAAAACTACTCAGACCTAATGAAACGGCAATATTTTCTGTATTAGCGCCAAGTCCTGCTGTAATTCCTGCTTGCATTTTTTTCTCTTGATTTGTAAATATATAATTTGCATGAATTGTTGGTAAAAACCTTAAGTCCCCTCCAGAAGGATTATTTTTTTTTGTGATTGAATATGAAGAGCTATCAACCTCTTGGAGGAAATAAGTTGAAGGTTCTAATGTTTTTGGTGTAAATCCAAAACCATATGAAATATGCCACCTAGAAGGCTCATTGCCAAATTCAAATACCCATTCAAAATTGTCACGTTTTATTTTAATTATTACTTTATCATTTTTAGATATGATAAATTTATTGGCTAATTCATATTCAACACTTATCCCCTTTTCTATCTCGTCAAATAGCTTTTTCAACTCCGGATTATTTTTACATTTATCATCTGCATCTTTGTAAAGATGATTGAATTTTTTAACATTAATTGCAATTTCTGATTCAATATGTTTCTTTAGATCACCACTGGATTTTCGAATTGAATAATCTTTAGTAAGTTCGCCATGCAATCTTTCAAGTTCATCGCATTTAACATCTCCACTTGAAGGACTTGCTAAATTTTCAAAATTTAATGGATCAGGTAAATTTTGAATTTTATAGAATTCGACTTCATAACTAG
>JAIOTR010000309.1 GCA_021106665.1 Bacteroidales bacterium | reverse complement strand
TTTTTCTTGCTTCAATCAGACTGTCTTTCCTTAGTGGGATATCGCCAAGAATAATTGTATTCTTTAAAACCCCGTCAATATATTCCGATTGTTTTGCTATTTTTAATCCTTTTGTTGCAAAATACCGAGCTGAGTCAAGGTTGACTTCAAGATAGGTTTTAGCTATTTGATAATATAAAAGGGATTGTTCCGAATCGTTTAGGTTTTCTGTATGTAAAACATTTAACAGACTATCAGTTTTATTTTGAGTATGCGTATTGGGAGCACTGAGAAACAAAAGGATAAATAACACGAACGATTTTAAACGGATGATGGTTTTATTTCTCAATTTGGATATTATTTATTGAAGTAGATTAAGGTCTAATTTTGACGTGCAAAGATAGAAAAAGTATTTTCGAAAAAAACATACTGTTTTGTCAGTTCCCAACAAATCAGATCATATTAATCTGAATGGATTGTATATGAAATTATTAACTTTAATCCAAATTGTTTGGCGGTAGTGCCAATTTGGTTGTCACCAAGAAGCGTATTATTTTCATCAGGATCTGATAAGTTAACAAATGCATTTGTTTTAGTCTCCGGTGCAAAAGAAAACTCTACCCCGGTTGTAAGCGCTTTTTTACCTTCTTTTCGAACACCCAATGAAAAGTGATATATATCCCAATTAACAGATTCTGCTACTACTCTACCCATCTCAAAATTACCTAAAGCATTATGATTAAAATCGGTTCTAAAACCACTGAGAACAGATAATTTATCATTCCATTTATACCGGATACCCAATCCAAAATTCATTACACTTTTAGAAGATTCGATAAAAGAAATAAAGGGTGCATCACCAAAAATATGCTCAATTTCAGGTTCTGTAAGTTCGGGATAACTCACAGGATTATCGGTAGAACTGAAAACATAATACTCATCAAATGAAAAGAAATATTCGTAGGAAAAATAAGTGGCTAATTTACTACTCATAGTATAGTTTATACCTACTCCAATGCTTCCCGGATATTTATGGTGAGTTTTCATTCCCTCTTTGCGGTCAATAACAGCAAAATCATTATCTGTAACAAAATCTAAATTTACAATTTTAAAAATACGTTGCGCATTTGCACTCCCGGCGATTCCAAATGTTGGCGAGGTTCCTGTTAAACCAATGGTAATTTTTTCATAATTCAATATAAGTCCAAGCTTAAAAATTCCAGTTAAATTCCAGTAATCAAAATTAATTGACGACCTGAATTCCGAAATATGATGATATGCTGTATCTAATGGAAATGCTGATAACTCAATATTATTATGATATTTGTAATTTCTGTAAATGCCAAAATGTGATAATCCAATCGAGAAGTGATCTGATAACTGATATGCAATACCAAATCCTGCCCATTGGTCAAGTAAACTATTTTCAAATTCATAATTGCCGACAAAATACTCATCTCCAACTTCAGATGATAATATATCATCTATAAATGTAGCCTGAGTATTCACTTTAAAATGATATGAATTTTTAGTAAGTAAAGCATAACTTAAATGAAATCTGGGCGCCTTTTTAAAATTGATCATTCCTGCAATTAACTGCGGGTTGATCATCATATTAAAATTATTAATATGCCTTTCAGGTCCCAGTCCATGTTTCATTGTAACATAACGTAAGCGATAAGCATTAGCACTAATTGATAATTTTTCAGTATAATGCTGGAATGCCATAGCAGCAGGATTGTAAAATACCGAAGAATTATCTCCCATGCCAGCCAATGCAGCGCCTCCAAGCAAACTTGCCTCACCTCCATATTGCTCAGACCAATAATGGTAATCCTGACCTGATGTAACAATAGCAAACAATAAGAAGAAGAATACAGATATGAACTTACACGTTTTCGAGTACATAATAATTTTTTATGTGATTAATATCTCCATTTTAAGGTTTCAATGATGTAAAAATAGATAAATTTTAAATTGATAATAAACTTCACCTACATTATTCAACCAACAAGTTGAAATCCTATCTTAATGAAAACAACTGCTATAATCAGCTTTTGAAAATAATGTTAGTTTTGTATGCTTTAATAATATTCCGATACTAAACTGGTTCAGATGGATAAATTTTGAAAAGGACAATATGAACTCAGAACATTTAAAGAAAATAATCATGCAAAAAACTATCATTTTTAAACTACTCATTCTAATAATTATCCTTTCATTAAATTATAGTACGGTAAGTTTGGGACAAACCTCCACCGATTCAACCGGCATATCTGCACCAACGCCTATCGAACTCACTGATATTAATTATGAGATTGAACAAACGGAAAAGAAGTTGAATAAAATGCAGTATGGACTTGCTCCTGATGCTACAGTTGCCAGGATTGATACCGCCTTAAAAAAATATGTCGATTTTATAAATAAACAAGCAAATGAATTTAATGAATATAACCCAAATAATTTATCAAAGTTTTTCCTTGAAAACACATACAGGTCGTGGGAAGGTTTTAATTCAAAACTCCATAACTGGAAAACAGATATTAACATCAGAATAGTAGCAATTCAAAAAAACATTGACGAACTGGATAAATTGAAGGCAAGATGGGATTTAACAAGTAGCGATGATAAAATTAAAGAGGAGCTTGTTGACCTGAATTCGAGAATATCAGAAGTAATTGGAGATATCAAGGATATTAGAAAAAAATTTGTACAGAAAAAATGGAAGTTACTCCTGATTGAAGATAAAATATCGGAAATAACTACCTTTAATAATAATATTATTGAAGAGGTATCTCAACTTCAGCAACATTTAAGAGATAGTTTGTTTATTGCATCATCACAGCCTTTATGGAAGGTAAAAGTTGAGAAGTCGGATTTTAGTCCTGTAAAACCAAGATTAAAAAAGGTGTGGCATGAGAATTCCAAAACGATGGTGAATTATTTGAAGACGATTAACCTGAGTCCCTTTTTAATTTTAATCTTTTTCATCACCGTGCTTTTCTTTTTCCTGAGAGTAAAATATTTAAAACTGGAAAGGGACGATTCTGATCCCGGTTATAAAAGCATCCTCCGTACTTTGATAGACCGCCCTGTATTAACGTTGTTTTCAATTATTTTAATAACGTATCATTTATTATTCCCCAACTATCCTCTTATTATTGCTCAAATTCTTACGCTTATCCTTTTGATCAATATGCGATATATCCTTGCAGGATTTATTGATAATGAA
>JAIOTR010000002.1 GCA_021106665.1 Bacteroidales bacterium | reverse complement strand
GATTTTGGAGGAACACCTATATCCAGCACCAATACAAATTCATCCGGTTATTATTCATTCAGTTCCTTTGCTTCAGGAAACTATACCATGGATATTACACCTGATGATGTTTGGGGCGGTGTGAATTCAACTGATGCTTTGCTAATCCTAAACCATTTTGCCCACATCGACACTCTGGAAGGTATGGAGCTGGCTGCTTCAGATGTTAACTACAGTCAAACAGTAAATGGTACAGATGCCCTGTTCGTTATGAAGCGCTATACAGCGATGATCTCATCCTTTCCTTCAGGTGACTGGCTGTATAATACCGAAAATCTGACCATAAATGGTAACCAGATCGTAAATGATTTTGCAATGTTATGTTTTGGTGATGTTAACTCATCTTACACTCCGGCAAAAAAAGACGGAGAAACTGTTTCTTTAGTGTATGAAGGAACCCAGATCATTCATTCATTCACTCCTTTTGTTTTGACAATTTCAATCAAGGATATGATCGAAGCAGGTGCTGTTTCACTTGGTCTTATCTATCCTGAAGAATATATGGAGATTATCGGAGCCGAATTATTAAATACAAATGGTAATGCAATTTACACAGTGGAAGACGGATTATTCCGAATTGCTTATGCCGACCTGAATGGGGTGAATTATGCTGCCGGGGATGAAATATTAGTTATAAATTGTGTGGCTAAAGATTTGTCATACATGCAGGAACCGATTCTTATCGAACTCTATGAAGATAGTGAATTCGCTGACCCAATGGCCCAGGTTATCAATGATGTTACTCTTTCAACACCTGAATTAACTACACTTGCCGTTGGAATTAACAACCAAATTGCTGATGGATTATGGCTAAGTGATAACTATCCGAATCCATTCAATAAATCAACAACAATTCACTACCAGATTCCTGAATTCGGCTATGTGAACATTAAAGTATTTGACATTACTGGTACAATTGTCACCGAGCTAGTGAATAGTAATAAAAAAGGAGGTGAATATACCGTCGAATTTAAATCAGATGATCTTGAGCCTGGAATTTATTTCTACAAACTTGAATTCAGTAATTCGGAAAATCACAATAGTTTGGTAAATAAAATGAGTGTAACACATTAAAATTTATAATTATGAAAACGAAATTTCTAATAATCATTTCGGCGCTTTTCATAATTACCTGGCCGCTTTTGCTGCAAAGTCAGACGATAGTAACCACAGCCGGGTCACCTTCGGAGTGTCCCGGGGAAATTGTGGTTCCGATTACAGTGACCAATTGCAACGGAGTTGGAGCCATTTCACTTGTCTTTCAGTACAACACCGGAATCCTGACAGATATGAACTACGACAACGTTCATGCAGACTTATTAACAGGACTTCTTATTGTAAACCAAACTGAAGATAAGGTGATCATTAGCTGGGCTTCTACAACTGCTGCCAATATCGGAAACGGAACCCTGATGGACATCCATTTTTCAGGAGTTACCGGAAGCAGCAGTTTAACGTGGGACACACAAACACCAGGTAATTGTGAATATAGCGACGCAAACGGAAATATTCTTCCTTCTTCTTATACAAATGGCACGGCAACCGTCTACCAGGTACCGGAAGTCATCGATCATCCTGATGATGTTACGGCACTTGTAGGAGACAATGTTAGTTTTAGTGTGAATGCTATTGCCACAGGTATAAGCAGATTATGGTACAGGAGTACCGATGATGGGGCAAACTGGTTTTCAACCGGGGTTACTTCTGCAATATTGAATGTTTATGATGTAACCTTGGATATGGATGGATATCTGTACCGGTGCGAGATCAGCGGAACTTGTAGCCCTGTTGCAATCTCAGATGAGGCAGAATTAACAGTGATTCAGCCGTTAATCACATCTTTTGATGTGTTGGATGTTTGTCCGGGTATTATTACTATACCCATTCTAACTTCTAATTTTACAGATGTCGCTTCATTGTCATTGGCATTTAGCTATAATACCTCAACATTAACCTATTCGGGTTATCAGAATGTAAATTCCCTGTTGCCCGGAAATTTTGTTTGCAACGAAGTGGGCGGAATGGTATATTTGTCATGGTCAACTACTTCACCTGCAACTTTTGGAACTGATACAACGCTTGTTGAAATTCAGTTTACAGGAGCAACCGGAAGCAGTAACCTGACATGGGACTTGACAACACCGGGAAATTGCGAATACACCTATTTGAATGCAGATCAAATTGTTTCTGTTTTCCAGGACAATTCGTTTACCATTTACCTGGTGCCGCAAATCAATGTTCAACCCGTTGATAAGTTGATACCGGAAAATACCGGAACTAGCTATAGTGTGTCAGCCGTAGCTTCAGGAATTAATTATCAATGGCAGATAAGTACTGATGATGGTGGAATTTGGACAGACATGATCAATGGTGGCCAATACAGTGGTGTGACATCAGCCACCCTTAACATTTCCAATGCCACACTTTCGATGAGTGGTTATTGGTATCGTTGTATCGTAGCTGGGTATTGTACACCTGAAGCTGTATCTGATCCGGCTGAATTAATTGTACTTCCAAAGATAACAGCCATAGCAGGAACTGTATCAGATTGTCCGGGGACGATTACAGTACCTATTGATATTACCCATTTTATCAATGTAGCATCCTTTTCACTTACAATGATCTTCAATGAGGCTGTACTGGTCTTCGACAATTATCAATCATTGAATGGCGCACTGTCAGGAGGTGATTTTGTTATAAATTCAGTTGGTGGAAAGGTTTATATGACATGGACTTCAACCACGCCGGCTACCATCGGCGATGACCTTTTGATAGAATTGTTATTTACCGGTATCACCGGAAGCAGTTCATTAAACTGGAATAACAGCGTTGAAGGAGCTTGTGAATTCAGCGATCTGTATGGAAATATCATTTTCGATAATTATGTAAACGGGAATGTAACTGTATACCAACCACCATTGATAACCGGTGATCCGGCAAATCAAACAGCTCCAGAAGGGACAGGTACAAGTTTTTCTGTTTCAGCTACTGGAACGGGCCTCGTTTATCAATGGCAGGAAAGCGATGATAATGGAAGTAACTGGATTAATTTGTCGAATATTGCTCCTTATTCAGGGACAAATACGGCAACATTGCAAATCAGTGCTGTTGACCAAACAATGGATAATTATCTATACAGGTGCAGGGTTTCAGGCATATGTCCACCGCTGGTTTATTCAAGTGCTGCAATATTGTATGTAACACCTCCTGTCATAGTTACATCAGCAGGAGATATTTCGAATTCCTGTACAGGCAATATTACTGTACCTATAACTGTGAATAACTGTAATAATGTCGGAGCCATTTCATTGGTTTTGAATTATGATAATACTAAACTGACCTTTGAGGGTTACCAGTCGACAAATAGCGAGCTATCCGGAGGCATGATCATTGTTAATGCAACAACAACTCAGGTAATACTCAGCTGGGCTTCAGTTAATCCGGCAGATATAGGTTTTGGAACTTTGATAGAGTACAACTTTAAGGCCAATGCCGGGATTTCGACAGCCCTTACCTGGGATACACAGACACCGGGAAATTGTGAATACAGTGACCCTGACGGAAACATTTTTGCCATGGCATTTAACACAGGTGATATTTCTATCGCAGCGAATGCTTTGATTGCAGATGCCGGAAGTGATGAAACAATAATTCCGGGAGGATCGGTACAATTAAATGGAAATGCCACGGGTGGTACAGAACCTTATACCATTCAATGGACACCAACAAACTGGCTGACAGATCCAAACATCTTCGATCCTTGGGCAAATCCTCCGGGTACAACCACTTATACATTAACAGTAATGGATAACCTGGGATGTTCAGGTTCGGATGAAATGACTGTTGAAGTTACTTCAGCAGGCATTGACCTGAATTTGAAAGCCTTTCTTGAAGGTACTTTCAGCGGGACAGAAATGGGAACAGAATTAAATAGCAATAATCTGATTCCGCATAATCATCCTTACTCAGGGGCACCATGGAGTTATTCCGGTTCGGAATATGTAACAAGCATTCCAAATACTAATGTTACTGACTGGGTAATGGTGGAATTAAGAGAGACGAGTGGCGGGCCATCAACAGCTACCAGTGGAACAATGGTTGCACAGCAAGTAGGATTTATCCTGAAAGACGGCAACATTGTGGCTACAGATGGCTCTAACATGATGCATTTTGATGTTTTCATATCTCAAAATCTTTATGTTGTCATCTGGCACAGGAATCATTTGTCCATTATGTCTTCCGGGCCGCTATCAAATGTTGGAGCAACTTACTCCTGGGACTTCACGACAGGTACAGGCCAGGCTCACGGAACTGATGCTCAAAAAAGCCTGGATGGTGGATACTACGGAATGTATGCCGGTGATGGTGATGCCAATGGTACTGTTGAGGTTGCTGATAAAAACAACATCTGGAGTTTGCAAACTGGGAAGAAAGGATACTGGTCAGGTGATTTTGATATGAACGGACAGGTGATGAACCAGGATAAAAATGATGTGTGGTATTTGAATTTAACCGAACAAACACAGATACCGTAACTATATTCGTCTGACCACTGCCGGTGTGTATGCCATGTGCGCAGTGGTCGGACGAATAATAAAGGGAAAACAAACAAAGGTTCCTAATTAATTGTAAGTTCACTAAAACTTAAATTTATTTTAAGAAAGGAACTGTAAATCTTCGCAAATAATAATCCAAAGAAAAATCCCGTCATGATGGAAATCGAAACGGGATTTTTCATTTTATCAAATAACTTTACCCAGCTATTCCACTATCATCTTCTTCGTGATTTCAGCCTCCCCTGCCTTCACAGTGTAGAAGTAAATACCAGGTGTCAGTTTAGTTCCGTCAATGGTTATTTTATTCATACCGGGCTGGGCAATACCTGCATCAACAGAATATACCATTTGTCCCATCATGTTCACAACCTCCAGTGTTAACGGGCTTGTGTGCCTTACATTCACCTTAACAGTTGAAGTTCCGGTGAACGGGTTTGGATAATTTTGCAAAACATCATAATCAAATATAGTTGTATTGTCTTCATCCCCTACCCATACTTCAAGAATATCAGCTTTCATGAACCGGATTAAGATTTCACCGTAAGGATCTTCGTCACCCCTGACAGCAAGGCCGGGTTCAGTATCCGTTTGATAAATCAGGTAATAGTAGTCGTCTGAAGTTGAAGCGATGGATGGGAACACACACTCATCAAAAATATGGACGAGATCAGAGGTTAAATCTGTAAAAGGTCCCCAGAAATCTCCATACCCTGAAAAACGGCTCCACATATGACGGTAACTTTGTGTACCATTGTCATATGTTTCAGTTACAGAGGTGAAAACAATATAAATATTGTCCTGATCATTGATTGTAATTTGAGGCATACTTGAAAAGCCGAGATAATATGTTCCCCAGTCATCCAAAACATCAATGGTTCCATTATTATTAATATCCTGCGTCCAACCTATTAAACTATAATCTTCCACAAGTTCAGAGTAAGAGCAATTATCATACAGAGGACAAAGGGCATCCATGTCATTTGAAAAAGTGGGTCTGTTCTCATTCCAGTATCCGATACCACCTACACCCGGAAACCAAAAGGAGCCTGTGCCATCAGAATAAGACCTGTTAATCCCAAAAACAACATGTATCATACCATCACTGTCATACGCGAGATGATGGGAACCATCTACACAATAGAAAGTATCTGTAGGTGTTGGCTGGGCAGGATTAAACATCGGATAAGGATTTTCCCAGATCACTGTTTTATCCCAGGTATCTCCCCCATCATCCGATTTCATCAAAACAAAATCCCTCCATGAGTCTCCAACCAGGAATGCAATATTATCATCATCTGTTGCAGCCCATTCATACATATCGGCGCTAAAACCAACATATTCATTGGATGAGATCCCATCAAGTATTTCATGTTCCGGATCCCAGGTTGCTCCACCATCGGCTGACCTTGAATAAAGTAAAGCTCCGTCAAGGCCTTGATAAATAGATCCGTTATTGGCCTCCGGCCATGTAATACATAATGTCTGGATTACACTATTGTTAATCCCGGAAGTTGTTGACCTGTTCCATGATATGGGTGTTGCGGCAGGGCCTTCAAAAACATCTTCCGACCAGGTACCTGTTCCTTTTTGATCTCTTGTAAGAACTATCAATGTTCCTGCACCAAAATCATGTGAAACAACAAGTTCGCCATTTTCTCCATAGGGTGCATAAGAAGGCCATCCGGTTCTTAAGCTTTCAATCCTTTCTGTGGGATATGGCCCCCAGGTACTTCCATCATAATAGTTGTAACCTGTTCCCCTGTCACCGGCAAAATTTGGAAAATCCAATCCAAATGTCCAGACACCGGCCATGGTTCCATCGGGATAAACGTGAAAACGGTTCTGGTTGCTGGTGTTGGATTGCAGGTCGTAAAAAGTATTTCCAATGATCTCTTCTTCAGGTATAAAATCTGCTTTATAAGAAGGAATAGTCGGTGATTTGCTAAACTCTGACGGTGGTCTAACATAACGGGCTTTTCTAATGGAATAATCTCTTAGTTCCTTAGAAACAGTTGCCCTGTTTTGTGTAAATCCTGAGATGGTTATTCCCAGCATTAAAACGAAAAGTAATAGTTTTTTCATAGTACTGATTTTTAATTATTGTCCGAAGGACTCCTTCGGAGAATTATTGATTATTGAATTAATAAATTATTTTATGTTCATTATAATTGACGATAAAGTTAGCCAAAATTATACAAATATATTGAAACAAATAAGTAAACGGTAAAATCAAATCAGTTAACGGTAAATAAAAATGGAATAATG
>JAIOTR010000537.1 GCA_021106665.1 Bacteroidales bacterium | reverse complement strand
TATTTTCATCTGTTTTTAAAATTATTCCCAGGTTAGTATTCAGTTTTTTCTAAAAATCCGGTAACAGTATAATTGACATGGCTATTTCCATCTGCTGCATTTTTGATCTCATCATAATATACAATTTTATGAACAACGGGGGGATCATAATTATCAAAACCTATTAATGATGCATGAAAAACGGCATAATCGGAACTTTCATCCATATTATACCCAACATATTTAACCACCCACCCATCAGCGTTTGTACCCATCTGATCTTTAAAAATCCCCTTAACAGTGCCGTTATCATATTTTCGGGTATCAATATAAACAGGTTCTCCTTGCAAAGGAATAGATACTGTGTCGTGAACCTGAACCTCAAAAGTGAAATCAATGGAAATATTTTCCTTTTCAATTGGTTCTTCAGTATCGCAATCAGCTGCAACAAAAACAATAAATATTATGGCTAAATAGATTGGCTTTAATAATGTTTTGAAATATTTCATTGTTTTGTCAATTTCATTTCATTCTTTATTTTAGAAGGTCAAAATTACTTAAAATATAGTTTCATTTAAATCGTTAAATTTGTTGAATACAGAAAAAAATTCAGAGTTGGATTAGATTGGGATAAATATGATATTCATACATGATATTGTCCGAAAACATAAAACTTCCTTGATTTTTAAAAAATTATAGTGTTATTTCGCAGCAAGTTTATAATCCTTTAAGTTATGAACATCATAATAGCGGGCGACGGGGAGGTTGGTTTTCACCTTGCAAAGATGTTGCAGGAAGAGAATCACGATATTACGATAGTCGATCCACGCGAAGATTTGTTAAAACTTGTTGAATCCCAAACAGATTTATTAACAATTACTGGAGATTCAACCGATCCGAAGGTGTTAAAAAATGCCCGTATTCACAAGGCAGATTTATTGATTTCTGTTCTTCATGAACAGCAAACCAATATACTTACAGCTTCAATTGGAAAAAAACTTGGAGCAAAACATACAATAGCCAGGGTCAGTGATCCGAATTATCTCCGAAAAGAAAACATTGAATTGTTTCATAGTATAGGGGTTGACGAGATTGTTAGCCCTGAAAATATTGCTGCCAACGACATTTCAGGTTTATTAAAGCAAGTGGCTGCTACAGAAACATATAAATTTGCACATGGCAGGCTTTCACTTTTTCTTTTAAAGCTCGAGAAAAATGCACCCGTTGTTGATAAAACATTGAATGAAATTGCTGAAACATTCCCAAAATTAAACTTCAGGGCAATAGCCATTCTTCGCGATTCAAAATCCTTTATTCCAAAGGGGGAGGATCAATTTCTTGAAGGGGATTTGGCCTATGTAGTTACAAGGCCGGAGGGGGTCATTAATCTATTAAAATTAGGAGGCAAACAACATTTTGATGTCAACAATATAATGATTGTTGGCGGAGGCAGGATAGGGAGAAGAACGGCTAAAATGCTTCCCCGGAGCATGAACATTAAACTAATAGAAAAAAACAAAGCCCGTTGCGAAAGTCTTGTTAATGAATTTGAAAAAACCCTAATCATCAATGGTGATGCGGGCAATATTGAACTGCTCGAAGAAGAGGGAATTAGAGATATTGACGCATTTATTGCCGTTACTAACAATTCTGAAACCAATATTCTAACTTGTCTCCATGCACAAAAACTGGGAGCTAAAAAAACCATTGCATTGGTTGAAAATATTGACTATATCGATATTGCTCAAAAAGTTGGAATAGATACAATTATTAATAAAAAACTGATTACTGCAGGACATATTGCACGGTTTACACATGGGCCAGAAGTAATAAGGTTAAAATGTTTAAGCGGAATTGATGCTGAAGTTTTTGAGTTTGTTGCACAAAAAAATTCACCTGTAACCAGGAAGCCAATCAGAGATTTGAACACACCGGCAGGATCAATATTTGGGGGTATAATCCGGGAAAAAGAATCTTTTATCGCCATTGGTGATTTTCAAATAAAAGAAGGTGACAAGGTTGTTGTTTTATGTTATCCAAAGGCCATTGCGAAAGTGGAAAAAATGTTTAAGCCAAAAACCTTCCTATAGGATTATATATGTCAAAGATCAATTTTAAAATTATACTAAATATCATCGGTTTCCTTTTGATCCTTGAAGGGTGTTTTATGTTTACAGGTGTTCCCTTCTCGTTGTATTATTGTGGTAATAAATGCTATAGTTTAATCATAAGCGGTTTAATTACTTTGGTTTCAGGAGGAGTATTATGGTTTTTTGCCCGGGGTGCTCAAAAAATTATTGGAAGGCGTGAAGGATATATTATAGTTTCATTGTCCTGGATTATTATTTCATTGTTTGGAACCTTGCCTTATATTATTAGTGGAGCCATTCCTGAATTCACCAATGCATTTTTCGAAACCATATCCGGATTCACTACAACCGGAGCCTCTGTATTAACTGATATTGAGGTTATTCCTAAGGGGATTTTATATTGGCGAAGTATCACTCAATGGCTGGGGGGTATGGGAATTATCGTATTGTCAATAGCAATTTTGCCTCTATTGGGGATTGGTGGAATGCAGCTTTTTGTGGCTGAAATGCCGGGCATAACACCCGACAAACTCCACCCGCGTATTACTCAAACAGCCAAAAGGTTATGGATGATATATATATTTTTTACATTTATTGAAACAATGTTATTAATGCTGGGGGGGATGTCGTTTTTTGATTCAATAAACCATGCCTTTACTACAATGTCGACGGGCGGCTTTTCAACTCAGAATGCAAGTGTTGCAAACTATTCAATTTTTATTCAATATGTCATAATAATTTTTATGTTTTTGGCCGGCACAAACTTTACCCTTCACTATTTTGCCTTGCATTT
>JAIOTR010000230.1 GCA_021106665.1 Bacteroidales bacterium | reverse complement strand
ATTCAAAGCAGGAGAAGCTAGTTTTGCAGGTAATGTTTTATTTTCCATGTAATGCAAATTTTGGTATAAACTTATATTAATGGAGTAAAGATAAACACTATTTACAATTTATTGGCTTTTTGTAAATGTATGCAAACTTTGAGGATATCCTTAACTGACTAATTCACAAACTTAAAGCATTGATCGAGTGAATTAATCTGACGACAAAGAAAAGCTAATATTTATTGTAAAATTTGTGGTTAACTGATATTGCTTTTCTGCTTCTTTAAAGATACTATCCTGTAGAAATCAATTTTTTTCTAAAAACTGAAAATAAATTACTGATTTTTAAAACCTTATTCCAACCTTCACGTAGAAATCATCAATATATGCCGTGACCATATATGATGAAAAAATATATTTTATTTATAGTTATTCTATTCGGTCTTTCAACTTATTCACAAAATGAGCCATTAGATCCTCATGTCGTAAAGAAAATTGATAGTTTAGAAACTATAGTATACAATAGTTCCATTAATAAGGAAACTAAACCAAAACTGGTTGAGGCTTGCAAAATGCTCATCCATCTCTTTCCTCAATTGCCTTTTCAACAACAAATTGAACACGCAGGACGCATTCAGATTATTACCGAAAACCTTAATGATGATGAAATCACCTTAAAAATAACATCTATTTTGGCCAATGCCTATTTTAAGATTGGGAATTACGATAGTTCAATTGAAGCATATTATAAAATATACAATTTATACAGCATCAGTGGTAGCGAGATAGATAAAGCTGAAGCATTGATGAAAATCGGTTTGAACCACTATATGTTGAACAAGTACATGAAGGCAAAAGACTATTATGAAAGGGCTTTGGATTCATTTAAAAAAAATCAATATTTCACAGGTATTGCTGAAGCACAGCAGAGTATTGCCCTCATACTAAGTCATTGGGGAGAATATGATGTGGCTTTAACCTATAACTATGAAGCAATCAATTTCTGGAAGGAGATTGATAATATCTTTCAGATTGCCTCAATAAATTTCAATATTGGTAAAATTTATTTAGAACTGGGTGATTTGAATCGGGCAAAAGAGTGCTTTGAGAAAAGTTTAAATCTGTTTTCAGAAATTAATAGCACAAAAGAAATAGCAATTTTGACAGGATATATCGGGGACATTTATGTACAAAATAATAATTATGATAAAGCCCTGGAGTATTACCTTCAAGCTGACATGATAGGTCAACAAATCCATGATAAGGAGTTGAATGCAGAGACTTCATTTAACCTGGGTAAGATTTACAAACTTATTGGTGAATACATTAAAGCTATTGACCACCACAGGAAAGCAATAAAACTGAATGAAGATGAGGATAATATAAAGGCTCTGGCTGAAAATTACGTCGAACTGGGGCTTGTTTATTTTAACCTTGAACTTTTGGACCAGGCACTATTTATTTATAATAAAGGGCTTAATATAAGCCTCGAAACCAATTATAAATTTCAGACTACAATATACTACAAACATTTATCGGAAATTCATTCCCAACTGGGTAATTTTGAAGATGCTTTTTTATGTTACCAACTCTATATTGACGGAAGAGATCAAATATACTCTGCTGAAAGCAAATTGAAAACAGCTGAACTTCAGGCCAAGTACCAACTTTCAGTTAAAGAAAAAGAAAATGAGCGCTTGCGTCATAATGAGCAACTGATCAATGCCCAGATAAAAAACCAGTGGCTCATTATTGCACTTGTTGCATTTGCCCTGATATGCTTACTTGTCGTTACAACAATATTCCGTAAGCGCTACAGATCAAACAGGAAATTGAATGTGCAGCTATCTCTCAAAAACAAAAAAATTGAAGATCAACAGAAAAAAGTTGAGACCCTGAATACTGATCTTCAAACGGCAAACAATGCAAAAGACCGGTTCTTTTCAATTATTGCACATGATCTCAAAAATCCGTTCAACTCATTGATGGGATTAATTGAATTGATGATTGAAGATTACAAAACTATGGATGATGAAATGCGACAGGAATTTCTGGAGCAGATGAAATCATCTTCAGATAGAATTTATGCTTTGCTGCAAAACCTTTTATTATGGGGCAGTAATCAAATTGGTAAAACAGAGGTGTTAACAGAAAACATAAACCTGTCAAATATAGCAGATGACACCATTAATCTGATATCTTCGGTTGCTGCAAAGAAAAATATAAAAATTTGCAAAAAAGTACCGCCGGAAACTTATGTCTTTGCTGACAAGAATATGATCTCAACCGTCCTTATAAATTTAGTAACAAATGCAATCAAATTTACACCTGAAGATGGGACAATTGAATTACATACCTTTATCAAAGACAGAAATGTTGAAGTTATGGTAGCCGATTCGGGAGTGGGAATTTCACCGGACAACCTGGAAAAACTATTCAGGCTTGACGAAAAAGTCCAAAGCGATGGAACCAATAAAGAAAAAGGAACCGGACTTGGATTAATTCTATGTAAAGAATTCGTTGAGAAGAACCATGGTAAAATATGGGCTGAAAGTCTGGAGGGTACAGGAAGCTGGTTCTATTTTACGTTACCGGCTTCAAAGGTATCATCCAAAGAAATACAGGATACGCATAAAGAATCCAAAGAGATCATTCCAGCTACAGTTTAAAGCAACAATATCTTATCAATCTAAATTTACAGCATTTTTCCAGGATCATTAATATATAACCCAGGCTAGTGTTAAGTCATTAATAATATGACGCAATGTTTATCTAATCATCGGATGACTCAAGTTTGCCAGATTCATAAATTGATAGATATTACATGGGATCAAGTTTGTAAAGTCATCCGATGAATTACATCAACTTTCTATTGACATATCACTAGGATTATAAATATCAATGAATATTTAAATACACTATACTATAAATTTTTGTTATATTTGCAACATCAATCAAAACATAACATTATGAAATTACATTTAATTTGCAAATATCTCGGATTGACGTTAGGTGCTTTTTCCGGACTGTTGATCCTCGCTGGTGTTATTGGATTCTTTACAGGTCCATTGTTAGGTGTCGCAAATTACTGGAACTATTTCTGGTTTGCAATACCGCTGTTGTTGTTTGCGATGTTCTGTATGTTGGTACATATAGGTTGTAAAGATAAACCTGAATAGCCTATTGGTTATCATCAGCTAAAAGTTTAAATCCATCCAGGCAGGATGGATTTTTTTTTAAAATTTGTTTCTCAGAACAATTTTGTAATCCTGAGATAACAAAAGTGTACAAAATGACATGGTGCAATAAATTTTGAATTCTATTGTTTAGAAATTACTTTTGCTGTCTTAAATTTCTATTTATGAAAAGACTTCTTCACCTGATCCTTTTTATTTTTGTTTTCAGCCTGGTTTCCTTTGGTCAATTAAAGGGAGGCCTAAAAGGAGGTGTTAACTTTTGTGATCTTATTGTATCCAAATCAGGTGATTTATTTAGCGATCAATCATTCAAAGGAAAAACGTCATATCATATCGGTACTTATGTTCAGAAATCATTCAATGATCAATTAGCATGGCAAATAGAAGTTCTTTTCTCCAACAAGGGATATATTAATGAGCACGAAGGGCAGAAAACCAATGTATCCCTGAATTATATTAATTGGCCAATTTTTATTGTATATCGCCCTATTGAACTCTTGGAATTTGAACTCGGCCCTGAGTTTGGGTATATGATCTCCGGTGATGAAATGATCAGTAATTTTGATATGGGCATCGATATTGGAGCCCGGGTAAATATCTCCAATAAATTCAATGCAGGTTTAAGGTACAGCCAGGGATTACCGTTTAAATTAAAATTGGATAAAGCTGAATCGTCAGGATATGAGCCAAGCTATAACAACAGTGTCTTCCAGATTTACTTAGGATTTAACCTGGTAAATGATTCCCAACTAAAAGAAAAAAATCCAGAATAACAGGTAAGGTCAAACTGCGTTTTAAAATTCCATATCCATTTCGCCGTCCGAATCACCATTTCCCCTGCCATTCTTCTGCTTCCTGTAATTGTTTATCAGATAACTTATATTTAGGGTAAGAACAGGAGCTTCACGTCTAAAATAATCATATGAATAGAAATATTCACCGGACGAGATATATTCCCACCTGGCTGTTTTAAATAAGTCCCTCACCGACAAGGTTGCTGAAAGTTTATTATTAAAAAAGTCTTTACGGATAGCGGCATTCATCATAAAATATCCTTCCCGCTCACCCTGGGCCGTTACACTCGGTCCACGGTACATCCCCGTCAGTTGGATACGGATATCCGGTTTGAATTTCAATGTAAGGTTTGCCCGTCCATCCCAGTTTGTCGATTCCTTATCGACCTCTTCATCTTGCACATTTCCTTCCAGACGGTAATTATAAACGTTTCCACTTGCATTTACCATCAACCACTTTGTTATATCCGTAGTCACCATTAGTTCAGCGCCCAGCGAAAAATCCTTGTTTAAATTCTCATAGGTGTGTAAAAAGATGCCATCTTCCTGTAGTATTTTTATCCTGGTAATTTTGTTTTTATTAATTCTATAATATCCTTCAACTGATATGAAAGATTTATCAAATCGCTTTTGATACCCTAGTTCATATGAATCGATATATTCAGGTTGAAGTGAAGGATTTCCGATACGGATATTATAGGCATCCCAATAATTCGGAAAAGGGTCTAGTTGCCTGCCACGCGGACGGTCAATGCGACGGCTGTAACTTAAAAGCACCTGATGATCTCCTTTAAATTCTTTAGAGATATGTACTGTCGGGAAATAATCGAACCGATCAATGATATGAGCCTCTTTTGATTCCACATTCTCAATTTTACGATCGGTATATTCGCTACGTATTCCTAACTGGTATCCATATGTTCCCCAAGTATTGGAATATATTCCATAAACAGCATGAATATTTCTTTTGAAATCAACCTCGCTGCTAAAATCAGGATTATCAATCCATTCGCTTAAGGCGTTGTCATAATCCAGCCAGGTATATACTTCATTCTCGAAATGAATCCTGCTCTGGTAGCCTGTCTCTATTTTCCCATTTGCACCTACCGGTTTGGTGTAATCAGCCTTAAGTCTTAACTCATAATCAATCTCATCTTCAACGGTTTTAATGGTCTCCATTGTATCACCTGTCATATTCCAATATTCATCGGTATCATAGTCCTTTTGCTCTTCCCAGACATCGGTTTTACTATTTGAGTAATAAACCCACCCTTCCAATTTTTGTCCTTCATTATCAAATTTATGTAACAGATCAAGATTAATCTGGTAATAATCGCCACCCCTGTTCAATTCTGATTTGGTTTGGGAATACTCATCTGTAGTTGCAGGTTCAGTATAAATAATTCTGCTGGAGGTAAAATCCCTGCCAAAACCATAATAACCATAACGTCCCTGTAACGTTAAGATAGTTTTTTCAGTGAGGTAATAATCCAGCCCAGCCCTGATCCCATAACCTTGTCGATACGCCTCACCTTCCATTTCCGAATTACGAAAATTTGTGGAATCTATTAAATCGGTTATTGAATCAAAAGAATAGGTCTCATATTTTGAATT
>JAIOTR010000409.1 GCA_021106665.1 Bacteroidales bacterium | reverse complement strand
ATTCCTATATTCCCTATTTCCCACTCCCTCCAAAACCATTGTATCAATCTTACTTAAATTTATCCACAAATTTATAACTAATTAACAATCTACTTCAAAAGGAATTATTATTTTTGGCGATCTTCAAATATCTTAATCTAAAACATATTTAAAAAATGGAAAATATAAAGTCATATATCGAAGAAAATAAAGACAGGTTCCTCGAAGAACTTTTTGGATTGATCAGAATCCCATCCATTAGTTCAGAATCTGACAGAAAAGAAGACATGCTCAAAGCTGCTGAATACTGGAAAGAGACCATTCTTAAAGCTGGAGCTGACAAAGTAGAAGTAATGCCTACTGAAGGTAATCCCATTGTTTATGGCGAAAAAATAATTGACCCCAATGCACCAACTGTGCTTGTTTATGGACATTATGATGTAATGCCTGTTGATCCGCTTGATCTCTGGGATACTCCACCATTTGAACCGGAGATCAGGGATGGAAAAATATGGGCCCGCGGAGCCGATGACGATAAAGGGCAGGCATTTATGCATGCCAAGGCTTTTGAATTTATGGTAAAAACAGATTCCCTGCCATGTAATGTGAAGTTTATGATCGAAGGTGAAGAGGAGGTTGGTTCACCAAGTATGGGTAAATGGTGCGCTGATAACAAGGAGATGTTAAAAGCTGATATAATTCTGGTATCAGATACAGGTATGATCGCTGAGGATATTCCTTCGATTACAACAGGATTAAGAGGACTGGCCTATTGGCAGGTTGAAGTAACCGGACCGAACCGTGACCTTCATTCAGGTATTTTTGGTGGCGCTGTTGAAAATCCAATCAATATTTTGAGTAAAATGATCGCTCAAATGGTAGATGAAAATGGTAAAATTACTATTCCTGGATTTTACGATGATGTAGTTGAAGTTTCGCCAGATGAACGAGCCATGCTATCCAAAGCCCCATTCGATGTGGAAGAATACAAAAAGGCAATTGATGTTGAAGAACTGGCCGGAGAAGAAGGATATACTCCAATGGAACACACCGGCATCCGTCCTACTTTTGATGTTTGCGGAATATGGGGCGGATATACGGGTGAAGGCGCTAAAACAGTCCTTCCTTCAAAAGCTTTTGCAAAAATTTCAACTCGCTTGGTCCCTCATCAGGATCATAAAAAAATTGCAGATTTGTTTAAAGAGCATTTTGAATCCATTGCACCAAAATCAGTAAAAGTTGAAGTAACTTCATTGCATGGCGGACAGGGTTATGTTTGCCCGATTGATCTGCCGGCTTACAAAGCGGCTGAAAAAGCTTATGAAGAAGTTTTTGGAAAAACTCCCGTTCCTGTACGCAGCGGTGGTAGTATTCCTATTATTTCAACATTTGAAGAAATCCTGGAAACTAAATCTGTTTTAATGGGCTTTGGACTTGAGTCGGATGCCATTCACTCGCCCAATGAAAACTATCCGTTGAACCAGTTTTTTAATGGTATCGAGACGATTCCATATTTCTATAAGTATTTTGCTGAAATGATGAAGTAATCTAATCAACGAAGATATTATAAAAGGTCATACTCCAATGAGATAAGTGTGGCCTTTTTTATTTCAGGCCATAAATCCTTTTCTCAAATAAATCAAAAAGAAACACACGATCGAAGGGAAATGAAAATTTCCACTTGCTAATCATATTGGTAATATTATATGTTTTAGTTTTTTCTATAAAGTCGGTATGTATGATCAACCAAATTTCATTAAAATTCTTGCTTTGATAAATCCCAAACTTTTGGCTTTTATTCTTTAGCGTATGTTCAATTTTTTCCTTTAATGTGGAAGCATTTACATCCAACCGTGTTAACTCAATTCCAATGATTCTTTTTCGACTCTCCTTAAGAATAAAATCCGGGGATTCTGATTTGATCACTTTGCCTTTAGGAAAATCATCATAATTCTTCCTGAAATAATCCAAGATCAATATCTCTTCCTCCTGCTGATTCATGATAATTAGGATTTTCTTATTGCCTCTTTTAATCGCATCAAGGCTTCTTTAACAACAGACCTTGGACATGCTACATTCATCCGCTGAAATCCTTTTCCACCCGGGACAAACACCGGCGCATCGCTTAAACCGAGTTTGGCTTTGTTTTGAATGAAGTTTTTTAATTTCGTGCTGCACAATCCAAGCTTTCTGAAATCAAGCCAAACCAGGTAAGTAGCTTCAAGTCGTATCATTTTAATTTGAGGAATATGTGCTTTTAAATATTCTAAAACAAAAGTCGGCAAAATTTCAACACTGCTTTTATAGCAGAAAACGGCTGTATTAGATCCTGTTATTCATCGCTCGTATCACGTCTCTACCAAGAGTTTGAGTGTTCTTCCTTTTCCCTGGGCTTCTTTCTAAATTCACATCAAGTTTATATTGTGTAATAATATTTCTTAATATTGGTTTAACGGATTCATCAGTCATTTCATCATTTGCATCAAATAATCTTATCATTTTATTGTCAAATCTTTTCAATGAGTATATATCGCCATTTATTTCAAATACAGCTTGCTCAACAATTTTCGAGCCTGCAACACTAAAATTATTTGCTCTCTCCTTGATTGATAGTTCAGTTGAAATATAATCAATAAATGATTTAATGATGTATTGGGTATTATTGTCAATTGGTGAAATTTCTGAATTACCTTCTAATTTTATCAAATGTCTGAATAAATCAACTATTGAGATATCTTTGTCTGTTTCCCACTTTAACCAAACTGAACGAACATTTTCTTCTATCACCCTTTCAATCATAGTCTTAAAAATATCAATATCAGGTGTGATAAGAATTGAAAAAACAGGAACATTTTCTTGAAAGTCTTCAATTTCATTGAACAACATATATTGTTCAGCACATTGTTGTTCTTTTAGTGCTGACCTTTTTATCTTATTTTCAATCAATATGTAACAACAATCATTTTCACTAATTTTCTCAGAAATAGTTAGCAAAATATCAACATCTTGGATTTTTACATCTTTTTGAAGTCTGTATTCCGGTATTGCCGAATAAGTATATTTACTTTTAAAATCATTTATTCTTTGCCTATAATTCTTCCCCGAAATATTGATAATATTTTGTAAGTCATAATCATTTAATTGTTTTTCTATTTGTTCAAGAAACAATAACAAGAAAGAAGAACTGAACTCATTGGTTTCGTTAAATATGTAACTCAAAAATGAAGTTACATTCGTTTCGTTTATAATTCCATCTCCCTGGCTTAAAGCTTTAAAAATATTCATTGCAGTTTCTCTTGTTCTTTAATTAGGCTATAACTAATAACTAAAGTCAACCCATCCGCTTCACTATTTTATCCCGCGTTCCTTCTTAATCTTCTCATAAGCAGCCAGTACCTTTTGAAATTTTTCTTTGGCTGCCTTTCTAAATTCATCCCCCAAATGGCTTACTTTATCAGGATGGTATGTGTTAGCCATTTTACGATAGGCCTTTTTAATTTCGTCATTATTGGCGTCAGGTGTTGTTTCGAGGAT
>JAIOTR010000274.1 GCA_021106665.1 Bacteroidales bacterium | reverse complement strand
TCCGGATCGGTAAATGCATCCCAAACCTGATCATCTTTTTCCTTTACAACCGGGAGCACTTTCAGCGATTTTGAAAGAAGTTTAAATTCTTTCACATGAATGGTGGTTTCTCCCATTTGGGTAGTAAACACATAACCTTTAACCCCAATAATATCACCGATATCTAATAGCCTTTTAAAAACAATATTATAGAGTGATTTATCCTCACCCGTACATATTTCGTCTCTTTTAAAATACAGCTGTATCTTTCCGCTTGCATCCTGTATTTCTGTAAAAGAAGCTGCTCCCATGATGCGGCGTTGCATGATCCGGCCGGCAATGCTTACTTCCTGAAACAATGTTTTGTCTTTCGGAAAACTTTCATGAATTTCCTGTGAAGTTACGTTTATCTCAAAGGTATCAGCAGGATAGGGATCGATTCCCAGCTTTTTTAATTCTTCGAGCGCTTGCCTTCTGACGATTTCCTGTTCGCTTAATTCCATATGGTTAAAAAAGTATAAAGTATTTAGTATTTATACAAAAAACAATGTGCAAAGATAGAAAAGAAGGGAAATAAGGTTGAAGTAAATTTTTCAATTAATTAATAAGCAGTTTTTTTGAAAATACTTCTGAGTCCACTCTTAATTGAAAAAGATAAATACCTTTAGAAACGTGAGGTAGTTGAATTTTAACTATATCATTATTGGTTTGCATCCTTCCTAAGATAATTTCCTGACCACTTAAATCCACTAAAGAAAAGCTAAATACATCCAAATCAGGATCCATAACTTTAATAAATATATAATCTGAAGCAGGATTGGGATAAATTTCAAACATTTGAACTTTATTCTCAGAAATTGAACTTCCCTCTACAAATACTTCAGTCGAGATGAACTCACTTCCCTCCTTCCCGATATAAACCGTTTTAACTTTATAATCATGAGTGCCGGCAGGAGCACTCAAATCGGTAAATTCAGTAACAGGAATAATTGAGGAATTTACAAGAGTATTGTTCCTGTAAATGTTGTAGCCTAAAAGTTCAAGATTACCGGGCCATAGAGCTTCCTCCCAGGAAAGCGTTACATCACTCCCATTCACAATAGCAGAAAGATTTTCCGGTGGATATAGCTCAATAATTCCTGTAATATCAGGACTTATCCCAACTATTGCATCATGCTGAAAATCGAAATGACTGCCACTAGCCATCAATGAATCTAAATAATAGTAGCCATTATAAAATCCGTTCCACCCCCAGTTAAAATGAAAAAAAGAAGTATCATGGTAACCATCGCAAACAAAAGTATGTCCGGCATTTGTTTGGCTGTCAGCTCCGCCATATATCACTGGCCTTCCTTCATCAAGTTCTGTTCTGAGCATAGCCTCCCAATCTCCAGCATAAGAATCTCTCCAGTAAAATTGTGCATTTTCATTGAAATTAAAATAGTCACATAAAGCATCCCGAGCATCAAAATCATATGCGCCTGTTCCATTTGGTGTCAAGATAGAGTTAATACTAACAGCACAATGATATAACAATTCAGCAACAGCATTATTTTCTTCCTCAAGATGATAATTCATATTCAGCCAATCATAAGTTGTATTTTCAAAATCTGCTTCCTGAATCCCATAGGATGTATAATATGAATTGGAGCCGGTTCCTGTTTTCGGGAAATTGTAATATTTCATTATCTGCCCCATGGCGGTTGCTACACAACCTGTCCATAGATAACCGCAAGGCCCGTTTGTATCAGCAGGCATTTGCGAATTGTAATAACATCCCTGACTCCATGTAGTATGTATCATCGGATCAACCGCTTCAAAATCTCTATTTGAAATAAAATTAGCTGCAGAATATTTTAGCCATGCATGTTTGATTATTTTTGAAGGAGATAGTTGATTACTGATGGAATATACTATTTGCTTAGAATAATGATCCATCCAGTTTTCAAAGGCAGGTGGAAAGTCAATCCCGTTATAACTGTTTTCAAAAGAATAACCAAGAACCGGGTACACTGAATCATCTGCTGAAACAATTACGAATCCTGTGTTAATATTAATAACATGATAAACAAGTGTGTTTTGATACAGAACTGAAAATTCTTCACCAAAATAGAGATTCTCTACAAGGTTAGAATTTTTCTCAGAATAAAAGTTTTTTGCTACTAGTCTCGCCTTTTCGATTTGTACTTCTTCAGCGAAAATGACAATTGAGAATAGGAAGGCGAAAATCGTAATTAAAAGAGAATATTTCATTATCCAATATTATATTTACTTTGCAGTTTTCAAAAATAACAAAAAATAATTAGCACAGTTTGAAGTTAGGCAGGAGCTTTTATACACGAAATTCGGTTACACAAATTGCCAGAGAATTGTTGGGTAAATATATTTATACGAAGTTCGATGGGGAAATAACGGGAGGTATGATTACTGAAACTGAAGCCTATGAAGGTATTACCGATAAAGCCTCACATGCCTATAATAATTGCAGGACCAATCGAACTGAGATCATGTTTGCCAATGGTGGGGTTGCGTATGTTTACTTATGTTATGGTATCCATCATTTATTCAATATAGTCACCAACACCAGGAATATTCCTCATGCCATTTTGATAAGAGGTATTTATCCAACCGAAGGGATCAAGATGATGGAAATGAGGAAAGGTAAAACATTCATAAATAATGAATTTTCTAATGGTCCGGGTAAAATATCCAAAGTACTGGGTATTAAAGTCCAACTTACAGGTGAAAGTTTGCTTGGAGAAAAAATCTGGTTAGAAGACAGAGGATTTAAAATAGAAAAGAATGAAATTATTACAGGATCTCGAATTGGTGTGGAATATGCTGGAGAAGATGCAAAACTGCCTTACAGGTTTCTTGTCAAAAATGAAACGATCAGCCGAGCATAAAAAAAGCCCGGTAAACTTTACCAGGCCTCTTAATTCTTTATTGCTTGTGCTTACTTAACAGTTCCTGCTAAATCAGCTCCAGCTTTGAATTTTACTACTTTTTTAGCGGCAATTTTTATTTCTTTGCCTGTTTGTGGATTTCTACCAGTTCTTGCAGCACGTTTCGCTACTGAGAATGAACCAAATCCTACTAAAGCGACCCTGTCGCCTTTTTTCAGAGCCTTAGTGGTTGCACCTACAAATGCATCCAATGCTCTTTTGGCATCAGCTTTTGTTATGCTAGCGTCAGCTGCCATTGCGTCAATTAATTCTGCTTTGTTCATTTTTTTCTAATTTTTAAAATTGTTAATGGCTGCAAATATACGCTATTTCTACAAAAAAGCAAGTTTAAATCGCTAAAACCCTTGATTTTGTTAATAATTCAGCGATTTTGTTAATAACTTCACCTCTGAAAGCCTTTATTCAAAGGGTTTTTCAAGTTATTTATCTTAACTGAATATGTTACTTTCAAGTTAAAATGTGGAAATTTTACCTGCACTCCAGGCATTGGATATTTGAAATCCCCTCAAAAATTCTTCGATATTCATACGTTTTTTACTTTGAAGCTGGATTTCTTTTAGGTCAAGATAGCCATCTTCACATCTGATTTTCAAAAAACTCTTATTGTCCGTCTTGATAGAACCAGGTGGTTCCTTTTCATTATGATCTTTTGATATATCAACTTTATAAATCTTAACTATATTCACATTTTGTTCTGGTGAGATCAGATGTGTAAATGAACAAGGATAAGGGCTAAGCCCTCTTATAAAATTAAAAACATCATCTTTTCTTCTGTTCCAATTTATTTCGCAATCTTCTTTGAAAATTTTAGGAGCTGGCTTTAACGATAGATTTTGATCAATAAGACTGTCTTGTGGAACTAAATTTAAACTATCATTTTCAATAGCTCTTACAGTTTGCAAAACAAGCAAAGCCCCTTTATGCATCATCTGGTCGTGTAAATCACCGGCATTTTCGTTTTGATCAATCTCTATTTTTTCTTTGGAGATAATTTTCCCAGTATCTATTTTCTCATCAATGAAGAAAGTGGTAAGACCAGTCACTTTCTCACCATTAATGATGGCCCAATTGATAGGGGCTGCACCCCTGTATTGTGGTAAAAGGGAAGCGTGAAGATTAAATGTTCCAAGCCGTGGCATTTGCCATACCACTGCGGGTAACATGCGAAAGGCCACAACAATGAATAAATCAGCTTTCAAAGAAGAAAGTTGAGAAATAAAATCAGGGTCCTTTAAATTTCGTGGTTGGTAAACAGGAAGATTATTTTCCAATGCATATTCCTTAACTGGGGAGTATTTCATTTTTTGGCCACGGCCTGACGGCTTATCGGGAGATGTAACCACTCCCACAACTGAATATGGAGCCCTGAGAAGTATATCCAGACTGGGAACAGCAAAATCAGGCGTTCCCATAAATACTATTTTCAAATCCTTATGCATTTAATAGTAGTGAAAAAAAAACCTGTTCGCTGGAACAGGTTGGAAAATATCTTAATTTTCTATTACAATTCGCCAAGATTTGCCTTGGCCCTGGCCAGATACTTATCAATATCCCTGGCCTCCCTTGATTTTGGCCAATCCATTTTTAGCTTTTCATAGGTGTCTCTGGCACTCTCCCAATCGCCCAAAATTTCATATGCCCATCCTGCTTTCAGTAAAAAGGCAGGTGCAACAAAATCATTGGGATTTTTATTTGCAGCATCATTATAATAATCAACTGCTTTATTGATTTCGCCTAATTGCATATAAGCATCTCCAATAGCACCCAATGCCATTCCCGAAATTATAATATCATCTCCTGAAAATTTCTTTAAATATTCAATGGCTTCTTCATACTCGCCTTTGTTTAGATAGCAAATACCGGTATAATACCTGGCAAGGTTACCCACCTTGGATGAACCATAGTCATCAATAATGTCGAGGAAACCATAACTTTCACCATCGCCATGCAAAGCCAGGTCGAGTGAATCTGCCTCAAAATATTTTTCGGCCTCAAAAATAGCTGATTGAGCAGATTTTTCCTGAGGGTCGGAAATGAACTTTTTGTAACCAAAAAATATAATGATAACGGCAATAATGCCTACCACTACATAGGTGAGGATTTTTTGGTTTGACTCGATAAACTGTTCGGTTTTACTAAGTGCCGATTCTACCGCTTCTATTCGTTCTTCTGTTACGTCTTTCTTTTTTGCCATTGTTGATTTTCAATTTGGCCGCAAAGATATATTTTTTTCTAAAACAAAATAGAAATTACTTTATAAATTGCACTATATGAAATGATACGGATTAAATCCTTTTTACATTAATCAATGGTTATTAGTTTATAGGTTGAAATTTTACCACTGAATTCATATTTCAGAAAATAAATACCCTTTGGATATCCCAGTAAGCTTATTTCTGATTCATACTGATTGATCTGTTGATCAAGTATTTTTTCTCCTGTGGTTTTATATATCTCAATGCTAGCTGGGAACTTATCTGACTTTATTATGAACAATCCATCACATGGATTGGGATGAATGCCCACTTTATCTTTCAAAAGTTGATCAGTTGAATTAATGAGCAAGACTATCTCAATGGTAACATCCTCATCAATTAAATCAAATGCACCCGATTGCATGGTATATCCATATTTTGAAACAGAATAATTGTAATTACCTTCTTCATATCCTTCAAATACAGCTTCTCCAGTTTCATCTGTATATCGAATTGTACCACTCATATTGACCTTGGCTTCCTCAACCGGCACAGTTCCCGGCTCTTCAGTAACAATGAAATTAACATTATATGAAGGGCAGGCATCTGATTCAATCCATTCTTCACCAGTCATACCTGTTAAAAATCCATCATTTCCATTTTGAGTATCGGTGAGTAAAGTGCCTCCACATTCATTAAACTTAAAATAGGCAATTAGATATTCATTTGTGGAACCTGTGTAATTTGTGCACATGTTCAATTGAATTGTTTCTGTATCCAATGCTATATCCCATACCCTAACTTCATCAATTGTGCCTGAAAAATACTCGTAACCAACATCTTTCGTCCTCCCAATTTCAAAGGGTTGGTCATTTTGAGGAATTTCAAAATTCTTGCTGGCAACAGCTTTTTGCTCTCCATTTACAAAAATCTTTGCCTGTTGCATGTTATAAGTACAGGCAATATGTGTCCACTCTCCTGTCTGCAAATTGGCATTGTAGGTTTGTATTGGCTGCCAGCCAATGGTATTGCTGTAAAATCCAAAAATAATTTCATCATCCAATAATCTTATTTGGTAGGGATGAGCATTGTTCCCGAAATTTTTAGACAAAATTCCCTGTGTCCCTGATAGGATTTCAGGTTTTATCCATACTTCTAAAGTCATTGCATCTGTAAAATCAAAAGCACTTTCATTTATAACTTCTACATAATCATCAAATCCATCAAATTCCAGAGCAAGGTTACCGAAAGACAGAGATGTTACATTTATATAATCATCCATTGAAATCATATCCGTTCCTAATGAATTTGATACTTCAAGGGTGACATCATAAGAACCGGGCTCCTCGTAACTTACAACCGGGTTCTTTTCATCACTTGTTTCAGGATTGCCTCCTTCAAATGTCCAACTCCATGAAGAAGGGCCTCCAAGTGAAGCATCAAAAAATAGAATTTCGCCTCCAATACAAGCAACGGTTGTACTTGCATCGATAATAGCTGTAGGTTCATATATTGGCAAGCTAAAAGCTATAATTTCTTCATTTCCAAAATGACCATCAGTTTCAACCAATATAGTATTGTCACCATCAGTGAGTGAATAATAGCCAAAGAAAAATCCATCAAGGTCGGTCATAACAAATTTATAACACCCAGCATCCACATCCAATTCAATATCATAAGTTGTATTATAATCATAACCACTCCCCTGCTGGATTTCATTATTTTGATCATCGTACAAATACCATACTG
>JAIOTR010000425.1 GCA_021106665.1 Bacteroidales bacterium | reverse complement strand
TTGGTCCGGTAGTTCAGCTTGGTTAGAATGCCTGCCTGTCACGCAGGAGGTCGCGAGTTCGAGTCTCGTCCGGACCGCATAAAAAAAGCCTGATGTTAATCGCATCAGGCTTTTTGTTAATAGCTGGTTCGTAAATTATTTCACAGGCACACTCTTCAAAGTCTCCAACAGAAAATCCCAGAACTTTCCCACAGTTTCAATGTTCACCTTTTCATCAGGTGAATGTGGGAAGCGGATTGTTGGCCCGAATGAGATCATATCCCAGTTGGTATATGTAGCGCCAAGAATTCCACATTCTAATCCGGCATGGATTACCTTTACATCAGGAACTTTACCATAATTTTCGTTATAAACATTTTTCATGGTTTCCAGGATTGGAGAATCTACATCGGGTTTCCATCCCGGGTAAGCTCCATGGTGGTATGCTTCAGCCCCATTATTTTTAAAGTTATCTGCTATTTCTTTGGCGAATACGTCTCTTTCATCATCTGCTGCACTCCTTGTTAGAATAGCGATTTCAATATAACCGTTTTCAGATTTTATAATTGCTAGATTCGAAGATGTCTGCGGAACATCCGGCATATTTTTATCCCAGGCCAGCACGCCATTAGGACATTCAGCAACTGCATGATAAAAATTATGTTGCGTAACAACATCAATGACGCTTTTTGGTAAATCAGTTTTTTTAGCAGCAATTTTAACATCAGGATCAATATCTTTTAGATTGCTGAAAGCTGCTTGTTGAGCTTCCTCAATAAAAGCTATAAATTTTGCTTCTTCAGAAGCAGGTAGAGTAATTACTGCAAATGCTTCGCGAGGTATGGCGTTTCGAAGACTACCTGCATCTATCGAAGAAAGCCTGATGCCATAGCGTTCACAAGCATTGAGTAATGTTTTATTTAAGATCAGGCACGCATTTCCTTTACCGAGGTGAATATCCAATCCCGAATGTCCGCCTTTAAGGCCTGTAATACTTATCTTGTAGGCTACCATTCCATCCGGAACAGCTTCGTCGGTGAAGCTATACTTAACATTGGTATCAACACCTCCGGCACAACCGATATAAAGTTCACCCTCATCTTCAGAATCCATATTTAATAGAATGTCTCCATCCAAAAATCCGGGTTTCAGGTTTTCAGCTCCGGTCATTCCGGTTTCTTCATCAATGGTACACAAGGCTTCAATTGGCCCATGAACCAGATCAGTTGCCTCCAGAACCGCCATGGCTGCAGCCACACCCATTCCATTGTCTGATCCAAGGGTTGTCCCTTTTGCTGTTACCCATTCCCCGTCAATGTAAGCATCAATAGGATCGTTATCAAAATCGTGTTGCATGTCGCTGTTTTTCTGGGGAACCATATCAAGGTGTCCTTGTAGGATAATTCCCTTGCGGTTTTCCATTCCGGAAGTTGCAGGTTTTTTAATGATCACATTACCTATCTCATCCACAATGGTTTCTAATCCAAGTTCTTCCCCGAAGTTTTTCATAAATTCAATTACCCTTCCTTCATTTTTTGAAGGCCTGGGGATTTGTGTTAGGCTGTAAAAATGTTTCCAGATTGCCTTGGGTTCCAGATTTAAAATTTCCTGACTCATAATAGTATTATATTTTGATTTATAATGAATTTGATTTCAAAAATGATCGCTAAAATTACAATAAATTGTTTAGCAGAATAAAAAAAGGGCTGTCATTTGACAACCCTTAAACGAATATTAAATTCTTTTATTTTTCGATATTCGGCAATTCAAGGCCATAGCCTTTTTTCTTATCCTCTGCTTTAAGCATTAAAGCAACTATAATTGCCAGAAACCCAGTTGCAGCAAAAATCATCATTGGAATGGTATAGTCATAATGGCTGAATTCGCCATTAGCATCCATCACCTGGCAATGTTTATCAAGCACAATACCAATCAACAAGGGCACTCCCATCAGTCCCCAGTTTTGTACCCAGAAAATCAAAGCATATGCTGTTCCCAATTGTTTTTCAGGAATGATTTTCGGTACCGATGGCCACATTGCCGAAGGAACAAGTGAGAATGTAACTCCAAGGAAAATAATCAGGCCAATGGCAACAATGTAATTGTCAATTGATGGTATAGAAAAGATCGAGTGTGCGATTAATAACATTATTGAACCTATCAGCATAATTGTAGCACCCTTACCTTTTCTGTCATATAAATTACCAAAAAAAGGTGTAAGAATGATTGTTCCGAAAGGTAATAATCCGGGGATACTACCGGCAAAATCAGGATTTACTCCATATTTATGGATCATCAGATCGGTTGCGTAGTATAAGAAAGGAAATACACCTGAATAAAACAATACACATAATAAGGCAATCAACCAGAATCCTTTATTCTTTATAATGAATAAAATATCCCTGATTTTAAACTCATCTTCTTCAGAGTGTTCATCAGAAACTCCTTCTGATTTTTCCAATTTTCTATCCATAAAAGTATACCAGATAAAAGCCACAAAACCTGCCACTAAAAGACCAAGTCCTAAAGCTACCGGGGCGGAGACATTTGGAATTCCATCAACACCAAGTGCTTTGGCCATTGGTAATGGGATTGCCAAAGCCATTGCAGTACCCATACGGGCTGTTGCCATTTCAAGTCCCATGGCAAGGGCAAGTTCTTTTCCTTTAAACCATTTTACTATTATTTTTGATACGGTAATACCTGCGGCTTCCACCCCGACTCCGAATATCCCAAATCCTAATGCTCCAATGGCGATCTGTGTTTTCATCCCTAAGATCATCCCATCAGTTGGGATGATCTGAGCTACGGCAACATATTGTAGTAATGTGCCCACAATCATGATTAAACTGGCACCAATGCCTGTAAAACGAACACCCATTTTGTCAAGGATAATTCCGGCAAAAATCAACATGAGGAAAAATACATTAAACCAACCATATGCACTATTCCAAATCCCAAAATCACTGCTTGACCAGTCAAAATATTTTTCAAGTTCGGGTTTTAAAGGAGATATTACATAATTGATGTAGTAACCTGTCATCATCGTAAATGAGACTACTGCAAGCGCTCCCCATCGGGCGCCTTTCGAATCTCTTAAGCTCTTTTTTATTGCTTCTGTCATAATGATTTGATTTGTTTTTTGAACCGACGAAGATAGCAATTTTCTAATACGGATTTATTATTGTTAATAATCCCTTATTTCCGCAAAATATTTTTTTGTCCACGAATTTTACAAATTTCACGAATTAAGAGAAATGTTTTTGCAAAAACCCAAAAAGTATAGTATTTTCAATTCAATATGATATACCCTCCCTTACCCA
>JAIOTR010000443.1 GCA_021106665.1 Bacteroidales bacterium | reverse complement strand
TTTCTTTTTTTATTAATTCCTTTTATAAAGTTATTGAGGATAAAAATTATCTGGACAATGCACAACAAGCTCAGTCATACCGATGATCACCTATTCCTTAAAAATGCTGTTTTCAAAAAGATGTTAAAAAATGCAGATTTGATTTTAACACATTCAAGTGAAGGAATCCATTATGCAAAAGAGATTTTGCCAGGAAGTGAATCAAAAGTGCATTATCTTCCTCACCCTGTAAAAGACAGAAAGTCGAAAAAAACATTGAAGACTAAATATGATATTTTAATATGGGGGACTATTTCTCCTTATAAAGGAATTGATAAGTTCCTTCAGTACTTGCATCAGAAAAATCTTATTGAAAAATTTAAAATATTGATTATTGGTAAATCAACTTCTGAAAGTTACTTTAAAGAGCTTACCAAATATTCCAGTAGCAATATTCTCATCGAGAATAAGTTCATAGAGGATAATGATCTTCAAACACTTATTTCAGAATCAAAAATAATATTATTTACATATTCCAAATCTTCAATTCTTAGTTCTGGTGTTTTAATGGATTCATTAGGGTACGGTGCTAATATCATCGGCCCTGAAGTTGGCGCTTTTGCTGATCTGGCTAAAGAAGATATCCTTGACTCTTATACAAACTTTGATGAACTTATTTCTATTATTGATAAGCAATTTGAAGATACTGCAATAAAAAACAGGAATAGTAATATGGAGCAATTCATTGCAGAAAACAGTTGGGGCAAATTTGCTGAAAACGTTCAAAAAATTGTTGGTTAAAATATCTTCTGAATTGACAACAAGGGCAAATCAACATCAATAATAATTTATTCTCCATTTCATAACTTCTTTTTACATCCCGGAAAACATCATAGTATCTGATTATTTATTTTCTTTGTAAAAATTTTACAAATTAATCGGTATATCATTAATATCCAAAAATGAAGTTTTTTCAAATTGAGATAAACATTGAGAGGGCAAGGGATACCGGTATGGCAATGGTGCTCATATTACTTTTACTTGAACTTTTCCTGGGAACAGGATTATATTATAAAATAGCTATTCCTGTTTTGGTGATCAACATGACGGCTCCTAAATTCTTTTATCCCTTTGCTTATTTATGGTTTGGTATTGCACAATTTCTCGGAACCATAGTTTCTAAAATTCTACTTTTTCTTGTATTTATGATTATCGTGCTCCCTATGGCTATTATAAGAAGGATAATGGGAAAAGATACCCTACTAATAAAAAGTTGGAAACAAAGCACCCAATCAGTTTTTAAAACAAGGGAACATTTATTTACATCTTCAGACATTGATAAACCTTATTAAAGTATAAACCAGATGGATTTTTTAAAAGATTTATGGGGCTTTCTAAAGGTCAGAAAAAAATTCTGGCTACTTCCTTTGATCATTATTCTTTTGATATTCGGCGTTTTGATTGTTTTAACCAGTGGTTCCGCAATTGCACCTTTCATTTATACATTATTCTAAATAAAAATTTAAATGGCTGAAGCTATACTTGGAATATCGGCATACTACCATGATAGTGCAGCTGCATTGATTATTGATGGAGAAATAATTGCTGCTGCTCATGAAGAACGGTTCACCCGAAAAAAGCATGATGCATCATTCCCCATTAATGCAGCGCGCTATGTTTTAGAAGAGGGTGGATTTACATACTCTGATTTAACTGCTGTAGCATTTTACGATAAGCCATATATCAAATTTGAACGACTGCTTGAAACCTACCATGCCTTTGCCCCAAAAGGATTAAAAAGTTTTCTGTCGGCCATTCCGGTCTGGATAAAAGAAAAGCTTTTTATGAAGAAAATGCTGAACGACGAGTTTGCAAAATTAGGTAAGGGTAAAGTTCCTATACTTTTTCCCGAACATCACCTCTCACATGCTGCAAGCGCTTTTTATCCATCGCCTTTTGAAGAGGCTGCAATTCTAACCATTGATGGAGTTGGTGAGTGGGCAACATCTACGATTTGTTATGGTAAAGGAAAAGATATTAAAATTATCAAAGAACTCGATTTTCCGCATTCTGTTGGTCTTTTATATTCTGCATTTACTTATTATACCGGGTTTAGGGTTAACAGCGGTGAATATAAACTAATGGGTTTGGCTCCCTACGGTAATTCCTTATCAGAAGAAACTAAGCGATTTATAGGGATCATTTATAAAGAACTGGTTGATATCAGGACAGATGGTTCAATTTTATTGAACATGAAATACTTCAGATTTGCTACCGGTTTAAAGATGACAAATGATAAAAAATGGGAAGAACTATTCGGTATCCCGCCACGTAAAGAAGAATCACCCATTACCCAGTCATACATGAATATGGCGCTTGCGATACAACAGCTTACTGAAGAAATTGTTCTGAAATTAGTCAAAACCACAAAAGAATTGACAGGAAGTAACAACCTGGTTATGGCGGGAGGGGTAGCATTAAACAGCGTTGCCAACGGCAAAATTCTGGAAAAGAAAATTTTTGATGATATTTGGATCCAGCCTGCTGCCGGTGATGCAGGTGGTGCATTAGGTGCAGCACTCGCGGCCTGGCATATCTGGAAAGACAAGGATCGCAATATTATCAATAATCCTGATTCGATGAAAGGCGCTTATTTAGGTCCTGAGTTTACTGACAGGCAAATTGAAAACGTTGCAAGAAAATACAATGCAAAATATATCCATTTCGATAATTTCGAGGAATTGACCAAAAAGGTTGCTTCACTGCTCGATAAAGGAAAAGTAGTTGGTTGGTTTCAGGGCAGGATGGAATATGGCCCGCGGGCATTAGGCAACAGAAGTATTCTGGGAGACGCACGAAACCCGGAGATGCAAAAGAAGATGAACTTAAAGATCAAATACCGCGAGGGATTCAGGCCATTTGCCCCAACAGTACTGGAAGAAGATATGGGTGTATACTTCGAAATAGATAAACCCTCTCCTTACATGCTTTTGGTAATTCCGGTTAAAGAAGAAAGAAAAAGCCCAGAACCATCAGGATATAATGATCTGGAATTGTATGACCGCCTGTATCATTTGCGATCCGATGTACCTGCAATTACCCATATCGATTATTCCGCCCGAATCCAGAGTGTTCATAAAGACACTAATCCTAAGTATTGGAGTTTGATTAATGAATTCAAAAAACTTACCGGTTACGGAGTAATCGTTAATACATCTTTCAATGTGAGGGGTGAGCCTATTGTTTGCACTCCAGATGATGGATTTCGTTGTTTTATGCGAACAGAGATGGACTATCTTGTTATGGGTAATTATTTATTTGATAAAACTGATCAGAAAAAATTGAAGGATGACATAAACTGGAAAGAAGAGTTTAAATTGGATTAATATACAAAAAGACAGCTTTTCACTGTCTTTTTTGTGATCCCGGGAGGACTCGAACCCCCATCACAAGAACCGGAATCTTGAATTTTATCCTGTTAAACTACGGGACCAGATTATAGTTTGAAGTTCGATGTTCAAAGTTCAAAACTATAATTAATATTCAATGCGCAAAGTTAAAAACTTTACCTTTTTACTACTTTTTCTTTTGCAATTGTTTTTCCTGAAACATCAAGTAAATGCAAATAATAAATTCCTGAGGGTAAATAGAGAAGATTATTTAAGCGAACCTTATCTGTCCACATAATATGTTTTCCATTTGCATCAAATAATCGGAAATCATCCACCATTTCTACTGGGCCTCTAATATTCAACGAATTATTGAAAGGGTTTGGATATATTTCAAAATCCAATACCGGTTCTTCTTGACCTAAAATATTGGTTATCAAATCATCTATATTTAATCTGTATGCAGAAACACCATATGTACCGATCACCAATGTTCTGGTTGGATTGTGAATTTTCATAGCAACAACAGGAACGTTATAAATCCCATCGTTCAAACTGCTCCAGTTCTGCCCTCCATCTTCCGTAAAGTATACTCCCGCATCCGAACCAACAAAAATATGCCCTTCATTGTCAGGATCGAGAACAATATCATTCATTGGTATTTCGGGCAAATTTTCGCTGATATTTTCCCAATTTTGTCCAAGATCAGTTGATTTAAATACGTGTGCCAATGGTTCGTCCCAACGAAATCCGGAGATAGTAGCATATATGGTATTTTCATCAAAAGGATCACCAATTACATGGGTTACCCATCGATCCGGAGTTCCATTGGTTATATTTGTCCACGAGCTGCCAGCATCAGTCGAAATATGAATTAATCCATCTCCAGTACCGGCTATCACAATATCAGTGTTAACCGGATGAACTGCGATTGTTGTAATTGTATGGAAATACTGGTTGATCCCTTTGGTAATATCTCCACTGACATCCGTCCAGTTATTTCCTCCATTTATCGATTTCCAAACCCTATAGGTTCCAAAGTATAACACCTGAGGATTAACCGGGTCCATTGCAATCGGCGCTGACCAGTTCACACGGTCATTTTCCCACTGCCATCCAATGTAATCCATGTTATTTCCACCATTGGTCGATTTATATAAATTACCCCATTGATATTCGGCATATATTATATTTGAGTTTGAATAATCAATCAAACAATACATGCCATCACCCCCAAGGATCGCATCCCAGTTATTTGTACTACCGTTATAGGTTATGATAGTATTATTGTCCTGTGTTCCTCCTATGATTCTTTCCGGATTTTGATAATCAACATCAATGGCATAAAACTGTGTAAAGGGTAAATTATTTATTTTAGTCCAACTGCTTCCATTATTTATACTGGTATACAGTCCTCCATCATTACCTTCAATAATTCGATCATTTTCAAGGTCGAAATACATGGCATGATGGTCAACATGAATTCCCCAGCCACCTACTTCGTCCCAGCTATCACCACCATCGGTTGACCTGAACAAATAAACTCCCATAACAAATATCAGGTTTTCATCTTCGGGATGGACCCTGATCTGACCAAAATACCAACCGAAACTACTATTCATACCCGACAAGGTCCAGTCATTTGTTTGCGTCCATGATGTGCCTCCATCAATTGTTTTATATACATACACCTCATAATTCGGCATGTCGTAATAGGCATAAACAACATCAGGATTTGATTCTGCAATGGCCAATCCTACCCTACCAACATCTCCATATGGTAATCCATTGGTTAATTGAAACCATGTGTCCCCACCATCCTCAGTTTTCCAAACACCTGTACCTCCACCAAACGAGTGCCGATAAGTTAGTCCCCTCATTCGCTCCCACATACCTGCATAAAGTACATCCGGGTTTTGCGGATGCTGGACAATTTCAATACCTGAAACGGAATCATTGATGAACAAGATCTTTTCCCAGGAACTTCCTCCATCTTCACTGCGATAAATTCCCCTGTTTTCATCCGGTGAAAATAAATTACCACAGGCAGCAGCATAAATCCTTTCAGAATCATTGTAATCAATCACGATCCTTCCAATGTAGGCAGAAAGTTCAAGTCCAGCATGTTCCCAAGTGTCTCCGGCATCATAAGATTTATAAATACCATTCCCCATAAAACTATAACTTGAGGCATTTGCCTCACCTGTTCCTGCATAAATAATACTTTCATTATTGGGATCAATAGCGAGGTCGCCAATTGAAATCAAATTAACTCCATTAAATTTATAGTCCCAACTGCCACCATTATCTACACTTTTCCAGACACCTCCTGAAGCTGCACCAAGATAAATTATTTCAGGAGAATCAGGATGGACAGCAATATCAGTGATGCGGCCACCAATATTTGTTGGACCGGCAAGTTCCCATTCATAATTATATAATTTAGAAGATTCCTGTATCTCTTTAACCTGATCCATGGATTCCAAATAAACATCATGTTTGATTGATCCATAAGGGTAACTACGTTGATGAGCCATATACTCTCCCGGGGATAAGTCAATTTTCCAGCTATCATCCATATTCGTTCCATCATTTGTTAAATCCTTTCTTCCTATAAAAGTAAAGAGTACAGCTACCATGCTGATCAGCATCAATGTTACTAATAATAAGGATTTTTTTATTTTCATGATTAATTTTTTCTGAACTATTATTAAAAGGACAAAATTACAATTTATCAACAATTTAAGAACAATTTAATTTCTGTTAATCCAATTTCAGTAAATTTGCCATCCTTTTTTGATAAGTAATTCTGAAATTTAATTTTATAAATATGTCTGAAAAAATATTAAACCATATAAAACCCGGAGTTGTTGCAGGATATGATTTACAAAAGGTATTAGCAATAGCCAAAGCCAACCAATTTGCAATACCTGCGGTAAATGTTGTTGGAACTGATTCAATCAATGCAGTGATGGAAGCTGCTAAAGATGTAAACTCACCTGTTATCATTCAATTCTCAAATGGTGGCGGTGCATTTTATGCAGGGAAAGGCCTTTCAAATGAAAATGAAAAAGCAGCCATAGCCGGAACCATATCCGGCGCTTTACATATTCATCATTTGGCTGAATTATATGGAATCCCGATTATTTTACATACCGATCACGCTGCCAGAAAATTATTGCCCTGGATTGACGGTTTACTGGATGCCGGTGAGGAGCATTTTAATAAATACGGGAAACCTTTGTTCAGTTCTCATATGTTGGATCTTTC
>JAIOTR010000342.1 GCA_021106665.1 Bacteroidales bacterium | reverse complement strand
TTAACATCTTTTTGAAAACAGCATTTTTAAGGAATAGGTGATCATCGGTATGACTGAGCTTGTTGTGCATTGTCCAGATAATTTTTATCCTCAATAACTTTATAAAAGGAATTAATAAAAAAAGAAACAAAGTCTGCACAACTCCACCTCGATTACCGGGTAGTTTTTCAATCCAGTTAAAAAAGATAAAATCAGATATTCGTAGGTATTTGAGTAAATCAAAAATTCCTGATTTGGAGGGTTTATCCTTGTTGATAAACTCAAAATATAAGCTGAACGAATTTATAAGGTCATCAATGTATGGGTTGAATAAGCCAAGATTTTCAACTCTTGAGGACAATGGATATATGTATATATTTTTTGACACTAAATGTTTAATTGTTACTTGAAACAGATTTATGACGAATGAATCTGGATGATGGATTTAATTTTTTAATTAAAGCATGCATGTAATGAAGTAAATATAAGAATGAGCAAACAATTACCGGTAATTGTAAAATGTTTTTCCTTATCCTGTAATCCTCCTTTATAGCTTTAAAACGCTGCATTTCGTTTGTTCCTCCCATACTAAATTTACATATGGGGAAATCCAGATACAATAAATCCTTATCATGTAAATTATTGATTATTGAACTGATAAAAGCATAATCACCTGCAAGTGGATAATCAAGGGAATATTTGGAATCACCTATTTTGTCCCGGTTGAAAAACATGGCCTGGTGTTGTGTTATCATGCCAAGCCGGTTCTTTTCATAATTCTTGGCTTTCCTGTAATATTCCTTATCGTCTTCCGAAACATCAATTGAATCACCAAAAACAAAAACAGGAAAGTTATTTTTTTTAATATTGTTTTTTGAAATCTCTAAAACATTATTCGTTGCAAAACAGTCCCCACTGTTCATGAAAATCATATATCTTTCTTTTGACATTGAAATGCCTTTGTTCATGGCATCATATATCCCTTTATCCGGTTCTGAAATCCAATTGGCTTTTGCAATATTATCCAACCAGTCTTTTGTTCTATCCGTTGAATCTGCATCAACAACTATCCATTGATAATCATCATCAGATTGAGATTTGATGCTGTTATAAGTTCTTTTAAGTTCTTCAAGATTGTTTTTACAAATTGTTATAATAGAAAAGAACTTCATCAATTGGTTTAAGTTATATGATTCAAAATTAAAAAATTATGAGTTACCGTTGTGAATACTAAAGGTAGTAATTTTTTGATTAATGTATTTTCGATGTTTTTTTCTTAAAAATTTGCGCATATCCTTATCAAAAAGCCTTTTTTCTTTTATAATTGCTGCGTAAATGTATCCAAGAAAAATGCTTACCCCACCAATAATGATCGGTTTTTCTGCAATACGATATATCGATTTTAAGAGTGTATAAACCGGATCATAGCCATAACGGTAATGAAACCGGCCTAACAAAAACCGTCCTTTAGTCAATCCTGCCCTTCTAATCCCAGTTTGCCTGAAATGAAATATTTTGTATTCATCAAAACATCGGGTTTCCCAATTATTCATTTGAGCAGATAAAACATCAGCTAGGTCCCAACCCGGAATGGGTTTCCATCCATTAATCTGATCATAACATTTTCTTCTGTATATTTTTGATGCTCCCCAGGGATGGTCATATTGCGATTTTTCTTTTATTGTTTGTCCACCGTTAGCATTTACTAAATGTATAGCACCACTGGCAATGCCCAATTTTGGATTATTTTCAAACTCCTTAAATATATTTTCGAAATAATTATTCTCAATGGTTATATCACAGTCTAGCTTAACCAGAAAATCCCAATCATTTTTAGAAATGTTCTCAAATCCTTGTTTAATAACATTCACTACTCCTGTCCCGGGATAATAGAATCCTCTATCTTTCAGATTAATTAATTTAATCCAATCGTGATCATAAGTGTATTTCTCAATTATTTCCTGGGTTAAATCGGTCGAACCATCATTAACTATGATCCACTCATCAGGTATTACGGTTTGGTTTATAACAGACTCAATTGTTTTCTCAACAAAATCCTCCTCATTCCTTACTGGTGATATTATAACAAATTTTATCATAATGCTCTAATTGTTATTTTATACTCTTTCTTAGATAAAAAGTTTACCAAATAATCCTTTAAACCTGATTTATTAAATTTAACAATTATTGTATAAGTTGCCCGAATTTAGAAAATTTCCCGCAAATATAAATATTTCCCTTTTTGGGAATAGGATAAATATTGTATTCAGTTGAAAACGTGTGAAATTAAACATTTTAGTTCTCAGGTATGATTTTTGACTAAGTATTGGCACGGTAACTCAATAAATTATTTTAAAGAGTTTCTGTTTACCAAAACATAAAACAATGATAAAAGAAAGGGAACAACAAATAAACAACATCTTCGGAGTTTTCGACGTATTTCTATCAGTTTTTTCATTCTTTGTCGCTTTTTTAGTCAGAGATTTGTTTTTTGAGCCAAAATTAAATGCACCGAATGAATATCTTGTAGTCGGATTATTAATAATTCCGACATGGTTTATTTTATTAAAATCGGTACATCTTTCCGAAATGCACCGAACAAAAACATATTCAAAAATTCTTGCTTCCTACTTAAGTGTAATTGCTATTGGATTAGGAATAATATTTTTATTCGTCTTCTTATTTAGGCTTATCAATATTAGCAGGCTTGTTATATTGTTTTTCGGTATTATAAACCTATTTTCACTATTTACTGTCAGAATTTCAATTTATCGTATGATGAAATATTTCAGGGTGAAAGGCTATAATTCAAGAAATGTAGTTGTTATTGCTGATGATTCATCTGAAGAATTTATTGAAAAGATACTGGATAATAAAGAGTGGGGCTATATATTAAAATATGTTATTACGAATTCAAGCAAAATTTTTAAAAAATATAAGGATATTGTTAGTATTCACCCTGAACATGTGAATTTGAGCAATATGATAGATGTTGATGTGATAGATGAGGTGATTTATTGCAAAAATGAAATTAATCAGAAAAGTATTAGGGCAATAATTCATGATTGTGAGGAAGTGGGGGTTGTTTTTAGAATGCAGTCTCAACTATTTAGTATGTCAACAACAAAAGCACATTTAAATCATTTTGATGACACTCCATTCCTGACTTTTGATAATACTCCATCAGATCATTTTGCATTGAAATTAAAAAATACGTTGTCAGTGCTTGCTGCATTTTTTATTTTGTTGGTATGGTCACCTGTATTATTAGCAATATCAGCGCTTATTAAACTTACATCCAAGGGCCCCATATTCTTCAAACAAAAGCGTGTTGGCTTAAGGGGTAGGACTTTCTATATGTACAAATTCAGAACAATGGTTATAAATGCTGAAGAGTTGAAAGAGCAACTGATGGAAGCAAATGAAGCCGATGGTCCTGTATTTAAAATCAAGAATGATCCGAGGATTACCAAACTTGGAAGAATATTGCGTAAAACAGGTCTTGATGAACTGCCTCAGTTTTTAAACGTATTAATTGGTGATATGAGCCTTGTTGGTCCAAGACCTCCAATTCCATCTGAAGTGAAACAATATGAAAGGTGGCAATTAAGAAGATTGTCAATGAAGCCTGGAATTACCTGTACATGGCAAATAAAGCCAAACAGAAATAATATTTCTTTTGAAGATTGGATGAAAATGGATCTTCAATATATTGATAACTGGTCAAATAAATTAGATCTGGTACTATTCTTCAAAACAATTAGAACAATGCTTAAAGGAACAGGCTCATAACATAATTAATATTCCCAATAAGGGACTATTTATTTTTGTAAGCTGAGAATTAGTTTTAAATTTGTACCTGAATTATAACAGGTGCATTTTTTTTATCAATTTTTATATTTTGAATAAGAAGTATTTATATAGGATAATTTTTCTGGTACTGGTTTCTGTGGTTTCGTTGTCGTCATGTGTTCCCAAAAAGAAACTTATGTACCTACAGGATCAAAAGCCTGATGAGATTCAAGATGAATATGATAATGTTCGTCCTGAAAAAACAATACAACCATTTGATAATATTTATATCAAAGTTTCGAGTATAGATGAAAAAACCGCAAATATTTTTGCTGATCAAGGAAGAGGTGGATCGGAATCCAATATCAATCTATTAAGCTATACTGTTAACCAATCAGGTTACATTGATTTCCCTTTTGTTGGAGAAATCTATGTTAAGGATATGACCTTGCAGGAAGCCCAACAAACTATTGAAACGGAGGTTAGTGAATATTTGACAAATATATCCATAACTGTAAAATTTGTTAATAATACTGTAGCTGTTTTAGGAGAGGTTACTAGACCCGGAGAGTATTCATTTTACCGTGATCAAATTACCATATTTCAAGCTATAAGCTTTGCTGGAGGATTTAAAGACTTTGGAAACAAAACTAGCGTTATATTGGTCAGAGAGGCAAAAAATAAATTGAATTATTATTATTTGGATTTAACAGATAAAGATATAGTGTCATCAGAATATTATTATATTATTCCAAACGATGCAATCATTGTGAAACCAATTAACCAAAAATATCGTAATTTGAGAATGACTAATTTGCCACTTTTTCTTTCATCTATCACTACTATAGTAACAGTAATGACTCTTTATTTTACTATTATACAATCCAACTAAGCTAGCTAGGAAATGGCAAAAGCATCAGAAGAAATATTTCAGCAAAAAACAGATTTCAAAGAGATAATATTCAGAGTATTACGGTACAAATATTATTTTGTATTTACATTGTTTTTAGCATTGATAATTGCTTTCTTCATTAATAAATATAGTGATAGGAAATATGCTAATGCAACTACAATCCTGATCAGAGAAGAATCCAGAAGTTCTTTTCTGGGATCGGATGAAATGATGTCTGGTGTAGATCTTTTTGGGGGAATTAGTAATGTAGAAAATGAATTGGCGGTATTAAAATCATTTACCGTAATAAATCATGCCATTCAGGAATTGAACCTGGAAGTAAGTTATGTAAAGGAAGAGAATATGTTTCCCTTTGATTTTCTTCCGTTTAATTCATACACTGAATTATATAGTAATTCACCGATCCATGTTATCATTGATCAAACTCTTGATCAGCCTGTTAATGTAAGATTTTTTATTGATGTTATTAGCGATACAACTTTTAGATTAACTTGCAGCGCAGCAGAAGTGCCTCTCTATAATTATGTAACTAACAAACCGGCAGGATACATTGATTCACTTAATATTTTTGGAATTTATAAATTTGGCGAAAAAATTTCCGGTAAACATTATAATTTTGTAGTCCATTTAAATGAGAATTATAACCCGCGTGAGTATAGTAATGCCCGGCTTATTTTTTATTTTAATAACCTGTATTCACTAACAGGTTCATTTAAGGGACGTTTAAGTATTGCTACCACCTCAACAACATCTTCGGTAGTGAATATCTCTTTAACTGGTTCACATCCAAAGCAAATAACAGATTTTCTTAATACCCTGACCAGGGTATATCTTGATAAAAATCTTGAGAAGAAAAATAAAATTGCTTTTAACACAGTTCAATTCATTGATTCCAGAATCGCAGATATTGCCGATTCACTGATGTTTGCTGAAAATAAACTTCAAAATTTTCGAACTTCAAATCAAGTAATGAATTTAAGTTTTCAGGGTCAAAAGCTTTATGAAAAAAGGAATGCACTTGAAAATGAAAAAGTAATTATTACTGTTAGGCAGCAATATTATGATTATATAAATGATTATTTTGAAAGGAATAGCGATGTGGCCGATCTTGTTGCGCCATCTGCCATGGAAGTACAAGATCCGGTTTTAAATGAACTGATTGGTGAATTGCTTGATTTGAATAATCAACGAATGAATTACCTTCAGGATGATAATACTAAAAATCTTTTCCTCCGTGATCTTGAAATTCAGATTTCTAATGTTAAGAGTACGATCCTGGAGAATATTGATTACAATTATAATAGAATTGTAATACAATTGCAGGATATTGACAGTAGAATGGCAAAATTAAATAGCCAGATTTCCAGGTTGCCCAGAACCGAAAGGGAGTTGATAGGTATGGAAAGACAATTTAAATTAAATGATGCTATTTACACTTACTTGTTACAAAAACGAGCAGAAGCGCAAATTGCTCGAGCTTCTAATGCACCTGATTATGAAATAGTGGATGAGGCTCTCTATTTTAAAGCTGGTATCATTTCACCCAAAACAAAAATGAATTATATAATTGCAGCTTTTCTCGGATTACTCCTGCCATTCATATATATCCTTATCAGAGATTTTCTTAATAATAAAATAAGTGATATTAAAGATATTGAACACATCTCTTCGCTTCCCATCATTGGGCAGGTGTTGCATAATAAATCCAAAGCAACAACAATAATTAAAGACTACCCGAAGTCTCCAATAGCTGATTCTTTCAGAGGAATTCGAACCAACCTGAGGTTTTTTGCTAAGGGGAGGGATAAGATGGTTATATTGATAACATCTTCAATGAGTGGTGAAGGAAAGTCTTTTAGCAGTATAAATATTGCCTCAGTTTATGCATTACTTGGAAAAAAGACCTTACTATTAGGTTTTGATCTGAGAAGACCGGCATTATACAAAGATTTCAAATTGAAAAATGAAAAGGGAATAACTTCATTTCTGATCAATAATGCGAGTATAAAGCAAATTATTCAACCGACACAGATTGAAAATTTGGATTTAATTGCTGCTGGTCCCATACCTCCCAATCCAGTAGAATTAATAGCTTCAGATCGAACAAAAGAATTTTTTGATGAATTAAAAGAAATTTACGATTATATAGTTATTGATTCCGCACCAATTGGTGCAGTAAGCGATTCTTACCTTTTATTTAGTTATGCTGATATTAATATATTTGCGGTTCGACATAATATTTCTTTAAAGGATGCTGTAAAAAATAATTTGAAGAATATAGAACTTAAGAAAATAGGTAATGTTTCAATTTTAATAAATGATATAAGAATGAAAAAGAATTCTTATGGCTACGCATACCAATCAAATTATTATTCTGATAACGGGAAATCGGGTTTTATAAAAAGAATGTTTGGAAAGAAAAAAAGTACTTAGCAAAAAAAAGTACTTTTGATTTGAATCAATTACATCTAAGGTTGATTTTTTCATTTTTTAAGTCCTTTATATTAATTTGTTTATAGTATAGAAAAGGATAGTATCATGTAAATTTAAGGCCATAAATAGTAATGAAGAAACCACTTCTAATATCGTTTGTATTATTTTACATAGTTGTAGTTCTAATTGTTGGTTATTTATTTTCTGATAATAATGCTTTACTACTTGTTATTATTTTTTCTACTGTAATGGTATTTATTTTAATCGGATTTTTAATTCAATTTAATTATAAAAGAATAAATGATAAAATAGATTACTTAGAAAAGGGAAATAATGCCAGTTATAGTCAAATCGAATCCTTATTTTCAATTTTTTCAATATTAAAAATAACAAAACCACTTCCTGCATTCAGGGGGTGGGCAATATCTCCTGATTTTGCCAATATTATAATTCAAAAAATTCTTGAAAAAAAGCCTGGAAATATATTGGAGTGTGGCAGTGGTGTTTCATCGTTAATAATTTCATATTTAATTCATGACAAAGATTGGGGAAATTTGATCTCTTTTGAGCATGATAAAGAATTTGCGGATAGAACAAATGAATTATTGAAATCACATGATGTATCTGGTAAAACTATTATTTATTCAAATAATTTGATTAATTATACGATTGAAAATGAAGATTGGAAATGGTATGATATTAGCCTTTTAAATCCAGATATAAAATTCGATGTCATAATCATTGATGGACCTCCTGCTTTTATTCATCCCAAATCAAGATACCCTTCATTATTTTTATTGGACAAATATTTAAATAAAGGAGGTATTATTCTGCTTGACGATTGTTTAAGGGAAGATGACAATAACATTGTAAAACAATGGATGACAAAATTCAGTAATTATTCTGAGGAGTGGTTTAATACCGAAAAGGGGACTTATCAGCTGGTAAAACTCAGCTAACGTTTTCAAAGGTTTTATAGATTTGTTTAAACATTTTTATTTTGAAGATAATTATATGTATATCTTGTACTTTATTTATTTTGAAATGGGCTTACATATTTATTTATCTAAATCACTAAAAAAAATTTGGGATTAGGTTAAAAGTAGAAACTTTTATTTTATTTGTAAGTATGATGAATATTGAATATTGTAGGATATATAGTATTTTTAAAGTAACTGGAATTTAGCAAGAGACTCATAAAAATATAAGATAACAAAGGTTATAAAAATTGATATTGCTTCGGAAGTTTAAGAATCAAGAGTAAAACAGGAATAGAATAACAAATAATGGCAGGTTTTAAAAAGGCGTTTTTTAAAAATATTTTAACTCTCGGAGGGTACAATTACAGTTCGCAGATTGCTAGTTTCCTGTCGTCAATTGTATTGTCCAGGTTGTTGATGCCCGAAGAGTATGGTTATGTAGCTTTGATTACTGTTTTCACTGGATTTGTTATCATTTTTGCAGATGCCGGCTTGTCATTCGCAATTATCCGAAGCGATTATGGACGTACTTTTCATAAGGCTGTCACAAATTTGGCATTCTATATTGGTTTTTTATTGTTCCTGATAATGCTATTGTTAGCATATCCAATTGCCTATTTTTATAATGACCAAACATTAGTGATGCCTACTATGGTTTTATCAATTACTTTTATTGTGGGTGCATTTAAAATAGTTCCAATGGCCATTATTACCAAGGATCTTGATTTTAATTATGTTGGAAAAGTCAGATTAATATCCAATCTCATCGGCATTGCCATGATGATCATATTAGCCTTTTTAGGTTTTTCTTATTGGTCTTTAATTATCCCACAGATATTTTTACAACTTGTTCAATTCATTTTGTTTGAGAATAAAGTGAAACTAGGATTCAAGTTTTACAAATTAAGCTATACCATAGTCGGTTTTAAAATGACAAAAAGCCTCATTACTAACGTAAGCGGTTTTAACCTGATTAATTATTGGTCACGGAATGCTGATAACCTTATTATTGGAAAATTCTACAGTAGTTTTGATCTGGGTATTTATAACAGGGCATATAAAATGTTACAGTTATCATTAAATTTGATAACAGGATTATTTGGAACTGTACTGTATCCAAGTTTAAAAAAATATAAATCGGAAGGGGGAAGTATTAATAAAGAATATGCTAGTATACTTGGCGTTATCAGTATAATTAGTTTTCCAATTGGCGCTATCCTGATGCTGATTCCAAATACATTTGTAAGAATTTTGTGGGGAGAAAACTGGATGATGGTTGCAGACCTGCTTCCGTATTTCGGCATACTTATTATATTTCAAACTTTAATATCGACAACCGGACATATTTATATTTTACTTGAAAAAGAAAAAACCTTCATGTATGTTGGTGTAGCTTCGGCAATCATATTGGTCTCGGCTATAGTTATAGGATCATTATATTCTGTTGTAGTTATCGCTATCATTTATACATTTAGCTATATTGCATTTATTGTTCCAATACAATTGTATGTTGGATTTTATAGAACTTATGGATTTTCGTTGAAGTATTTACTGAAGTTTTGGGTGCCAAAATTGGTTATAGGTTTTATGCTTGTTATTTCAATATTATTTGAACAGAGATTAATGTTATTTGGTTTATTGTCAATATATTTAATTCATATTTTGTATTTTCAAAGAAATGACTTGAAAAAGCTAAGGGAACTGCTAACAGCCAGAATAAAAAATAATAGATCATATGCCGATTATAATAAAGATATAAATCAATAGTTCAATTATATTAAAATGTTCTCTAAGAAATTAATTTAACATTGAGCGATTCACAATATATGGACAAAGAGTATAAACCTGTAATAATAGTTGTTGCATTTAATCGTATAAAATCTCTTCAGAGAATTCTAAATTCTTTAGCAAGTAGCATTTGCCCGGCTGGTACAAAATTAATTATAAGTATAGATAATAACGGACAAAATGAAAATGTTGCTGATTTGGCAAAAAAATTCGATTGGCAAATGGGTGAGAAAGAGATAATTTACCAGGATGAACACCTTGGTCTTAGAAATCATATCATTAAATGTGGGGACCTTACTTATGAATATGGTTCAATTATAATGCTGGAGGATGATTTGGTTGTATCACCTTATTTTTACAGATATGCTCAAGAAGCGTTAGATTTTTATAAAAGTTTTAAGGAAATTGGCGGTATATCGCTTTATAACCTTCCTTATACAGAAGCTTTAAAACAGCCATTTATTCCTCTAAAAGATGATTCAGCTGTTTATTTTAAACAAGCACCATCTTCGCTGGGGCAGGCATGGAGCGTGGAACAGTGGGACTCTTTTAAGAAATGGTATTCCACAGATCCTGATGTTAAAAGTATTTACGGTTTACCAGTTAAGGTTAAAAATTGGCCGGTAACTTCATGGAAGAAGTATTACTATGGCTATATAGTTGAAACAAACAAATATTTTGTTTTTCCTCAAAATTCCTTCACTACAAATTTTAATGATTTGGGTGTAAATATGATCACAAAGAATTATCTTGGCCAGGTCAGATTAGAGATAGTTGAGCCTTCTTGTAAATTTAAATCGAAGGATGAGTCGATAAATGTTTATGATGCTCATTCTGAACTATTGCCTGACATACTAAAAAAATTGCAACCTGCATTAGCTGAATATGATTTTGAAGTGGATTTATATAATAAGAAAGAATCATTTTCTAAAGATTATATTTTAACAAGTAAATCTTGTAATAATCCTGTAATGAGTTTTGCTCGTGAGATGAAACCAATAGAAATGAATATTATCTATAACATTAGTGGAAGTGACCTGGTGCTTGCTAAACGTGAGGATGTGACTATTAAATCACTAAATATGGATGAATTTGAAGATGAATATGCTTATTTTTACAGGAATATATTTGATACAAACATTTTAATAAAGCTAATATCAAATAGGGCAAAAAGAAGAATTAAATCGATCTTTAAGAAGAAGTTTAACAAGTAGTAATTATTTTGTGAAGTATCCGCCAAAATGTTTAAGCAACTTGTAGTTTTTTTTATTTTTCTGGCATCAGCAACTTTTTTCAGACTAACCTATTTACCGAAAAATTTAATGCTGGCACTATCGTTTGGTGCTATTGTATTGATGTTGGTAACTTTAGTTATTACCATGATATATGACAGGGGAGAACAGTTTAAAAAACATTTTGGAACAGAAATAGGTCTTATATTTTTAGCACTTCTCCTGGCTGTTTATGGTGCAAAGTGGGGACATGACCAAAGTTTTTTATTATCCGCCTGGGCTCAATATTACATGTACTTCTATTTATTCTACTATTTTCTTCATGCAATAAGATTCAGGCCGGAAGAATTGGAAAAGCTGATGATTATTATGGCTATTCTTTATATTGGATTATTTGCTTTCCAATATGTTATGTATCCAACAATGATTTTTGGCGCCAGAGCCCAAGAAGCAAGAGGAACAATCAGAATATTTTTGCCAGGATCGGCTTTTGCAGGATTAATGTATTTTTATTTTTTACAGGCAATTTTTACTAAGAATAGGAATGAGTATATTGTACTTTGTATTGCTTTTCTTGCCATTCCATTTTTACAAGGTACACGATCATCTATTATTACAATCCTTTTTGGCACCATCGTGTATATTGTGATCAGCAAAAGAGTAAGGTCTAAAGTTTTGGTGACAATATTAATGTTAGCCGGTACTGTTTTAGTCTATTTCATTTTCCAGGATATCATTATGAGTTTGATTGAGGTTTCAGAAAAACAGGCTGCGCAGGAAGGTGATGATATTAGAGTCACTTCAGCTAAATTTTATTTGTATGAATTTTATACAAGTAATTTAAATTACCTCATCGGTAATGGGGAATCTCATATGATGTCACCATACGGAATGAGAGTATGGTTTTATAAATCTAATTATGGATTTTACCAGAATGACCTTGGAATATTAGGCGAATACATAAAATTCGGAATTTTATATGTAATAATAGTTTTGTTATTACTGAGAAAGTTATTTGTAATAAAAATTGAACCAAGATATGCTTATATAAAATATTGGGCTGTTTTATTAATAATAAGTGAATTAGTAGGCGGATCATTTTCAAGTCCAACCTCAATTATTGTAATTTGTTCAGTTATGTATATTTATGATGTATCCTACTTTGAGTTAAAGAATCCTGAGGAGGAAGTGGAAGAAGAACAAGAAGAAGCATTGGTTACTCAATAACTACTGTTGAATTTATGTTAAAAATTTCTATCATATTACCTGTATTTAATGGATTAAGGTACACCAAGCAATGCCTTGAATCACTTTATGACCGCCACACAATTGAACAGTTGGAAGCAACAATATATGTTATAATTGTGGATGATGGTTCAACAGATGGCAGTTTTGAATGGATCAGTGAAAATTATTCGCAGGTTAAGTTGTTAAAGGGTAATGGTAATTTATGGTGGAGTGGAGGAGTAAATTTGGCTGTTGAATATGCTGTCAATCAATTAAAAACCGACTATATTTTATGGTGGAATAATGATATAATAGCTTCTGCCAAGTATTTTGAAAACCTCATTACTGTACTCAATCAAAATAATGAAAATACAATAGTCGGTTCGAAAATAAATTTAGCGCAGAATAAAAATATTGTATGGTCCATGGGAGGATTATTTGATCCTTATTCTGGTAAGAAAAGTATGATAGGATCAGAAAAGAAAGATGGTGCCGAATATGAAAAAATAGTAGAATGCGATTGGCTGCCTGGTATGGGTACAATTACGCATAAAACCGTTTATGAAAAAATTGGGATGCTGGATAAAAAAAATTTTCCTCAATATCATGGTGATAGTGATTTTACTTTCAGGGCTAAAATAAATGGGTTTAAAATCATTGTTCATCCCAAACTGAAAATTTACAACGATACACGTCATTCTGGGTTAAAGCATGATGAAAGCTTCAGGAGATTAGCACAATCATTATTTTCAATAAAGTCAAATTTTAACATTAAAAGAGATTTTATTTTTTACAGGAAACATTCAAAATCAATTAAAGCATATTTGGTTCTGGTAAATAAGTATTTCAAGTATATAGGTGGATTTATTAAGTGGAAAGTTTTAGGACTATTTGGATTCAAACGTAAATAGATTTTTTGCAAATTATTGGCTTGACAATGCACAGACTAAAACAAAGGATTAAAAAGGCACTAATTCCAAGGAATAAACTGTTGGTGTTTAATTTCCATCAGTCAACACCGGTATTTAATTCACATAAAAACGACAAATATATATGGTCAGATCTTGAATTTTTTGAATCTCAGATAAATTATCTGAAGGATAATTTTGAAATATTACGGCTTGACCAGGCTATCCGGGAATTAAGATCAGGGAAATTGAAGAGGACCATGGTTTCAATAACTTTTGATGATGGAGATATATCTGTACAGGATCATGTCATTCCATTGCTTACCAAACTTAATGTGCCGGCTACATTTTTTATCAACACTTCGTATTTAACAACAGAGCAAAAGGGATACTGGTTTAACATTTATAATTATTTCAATTCTGATCCGGAAAAGCGAAAGAAGTATTTATCTGAGGAAACCAAAGAAATAGCAGGCAATCTTAGAAATACGAATGATCCAGGGTATTACCTGGGCAATTATAAAAAAATTGAAGTATTATCTGAATTTATCAATAAGGATACAGATTTTTACCTTAGGCTGGAATTTCTGAAAATCTTAAATCATGAATTGTTTACCATTGGACTTCATGGACATGAACACCAGCGTTTTTCCATGATGACAAAAAGTTGGCAAAAAAACGATCTTTTAAGTAACATTGAAATCTTATCAAAGTTTAATATATATACACCAATTTTTGCAATTCCATTTGGAAAACCACACGATTGGAACAATGATACTTTAGAGGTTTGCAAAGATTTGGGATTGGAAGTAGCTTTTGCAAATGGAGGATATAATGTGAAGAATAATTTTGGAATTTTAAGGATACCGGTTGACGGATTAGATATTTCCAGAGTTCTCTCTTCCTTGCATCCTTTTTTAAAAAGATATTATTATTAGCATGAAAGATTTATATTTCTTTACATTTTCTTATCCTTATTCCCACGATTTTTCGTGGAAAGGAAATGAACTTTCAGAGCTTCAAAAATATTTCAGGGTAACTATTATTCCATATGTAAATCAAAAATCCAATGCCCTTACAAATGTACCTGAAGGTGTTAAATTTAACTCCCCTGCATTTGAAAATAAAATTTTAGGCAAATGGAGTCAGTTGTTTAAGACAATTTTAACTCCGAGAATTTTTTATTATTACAGGGATTTTTTTAGAAAGAAGGTTTTTAGAAAGAAGATTTGGACATTAGAATGGATTGCTGCTGTAACTCGAACAGAAAAATTACTCAGAAATCCTGCTATAAAGCAATTTCTCAAGAAAGAGAATAAGAATAAAGATTCGGTACTTTATTTTTATTGGGGAGTAGGATCTACCTTGATTATTCCTTTTCTCAGGAAGTTGGGGTATAATAAAATTATCGCCCGGTTTCATGGATTCGATTTATATGAGGATAGAAAAGAGGGATATATTCCTTTCAGGACTGATTTATTGAAGAATATTGACCAGGCCATATTAATTTCGGATCATGGTGATAGATATTTGCATAATGCATATCCTAACATTGGTTTTAACTCAAAGGTATTTCGTCTGGGTTCTAAAAAGAGAGGAGAATCGAATCCCAGCAATGATAATAAATTAAGAATAGTTTCTTGTTCCAATATTATTCCGCTAAAAAGGGTGCATTTAATTGCTGATGCTTTAAAATATATAGATTTTGAGTTGGAATGGATACATTTCGGAGATGGTGAATTATTTGAAGATTTGAAAATCCTGGTAAAGACAATTCACTCTAATATTAAAGTAAATCTTACCGGAAGAAAAGCCCCTTCTGAGGTACTTGAATATTATTCAAATAATTGCATCGATCTTTTTATAAATGTGAGCACTACCGAGGGTGTGCCTGTTTCTATTATGGAAGCTTTTTCAGCCGGAATACCCGTTTATGCTACAGGTGTTGGAGGTACACCCGAAATAGTTAATGATAAAAATGGAAAATTGCTTGATAAGAAAATTACTTCAAGTGAACTTGCAAAAGAAATAAAGGAATTTTATCATCTTGATAGAGATAAGAAAATAAATTTTAGAAAAACTGCCCTGGAAACATACAAGAATAAATGTGATTTTAATATTTTAAACGAGAAATTTATTAAATTTTTGAAAGATAATTCTGTCTGATTCATGTCCCTTCCTCCAAAATAAAGATCATCTACCAGTGATAAATAATACAATTTTAGATGAGCTAATCGGAAAGAATGATCCGTTTGCTGAACGAATTTTTTAGTGCTTCGATTTTCAAAAAATAAATACCCCTGTCAAATTTTGAAAAGTCAATTTTAATGGCATCTTGCTGAATATTATTGATATGGTAAATTAGATTCCCTAAAGAATTATAAATACTGATACTTTCAACCTCGTTGTTTTTAAATTCAACATTAACAAATCCGGAGGTTGGATTAGGATACACTTCACAAACTTCATCCCTGTTCGAGTAAATACTGCTAATTACATCCACATAAATTGTCTGAGTTAAAGAGTCGTTTCCAAAATAATTTGAAGCAACTAACGAAATATTATAGTAACCTGGAATAGTGTATGTAATGCCAGTGGGATGTTGTATAGATGAAGTAGCAGGAGTACCGCCCTCGAAAATCCATTCCCATGATGTTGGATTATTAGCTGATAAGTCGGTAAAATCAATAATAGTTTCACTAGGATTTAATACAACATCATAAGAGAAATCAACTTCAGGAGCATAACCCGTATAAATATAATCAGTTTTGGTTTCAGTGCTGCTTCCATTTGAATTAGTAACGGTTAATGACACCTCGTAAATTCCCGGCTCATCATAATATACAGGAAGCGGAGATTGTAAATTCGATGTTAAAGGAGTACCACCCTCAAAAGTCCACTCCCATGTTTCCGGCACACCTGTTGATAAATCAGTAAAAATTGTACTTTCCCCAACCGGAATGTATTGATTTTCCGAAACAAAATCTGCAACCGGTGGCAAAAAATTAGTGTTATCACCTGCATGAACACCTATTCCTGAAAGAACTTCCGTACTCTCTGCATTTACAATGTAGGCTAGAATCTCGCATTCATTCATGTTGTATTCTTCTCCTGAATTGTCGAATGTAAATGATTTCTGGATAAAACTTCCTTGCACGGTTGATTCGGTAATCACATCACCCCATTGTGCAGTAAAGGTTTCCCTAAAAACATGTTTGTGGATGTAATTTGCCGAACCTCCTGATTGTTGAGCAATCAGGCCACTTTCAGTAAAAAGTACGTTAAGAGTGTTCAAGTTTGTCACATTTGCGGTGTAATAAATTTCCACTAGAATATCTAATTGCTTAGTAATTGAATCGTAGGTAGTTGCAAGTCCCACATTAACCGGTGATTCCTCAGTAAGAAACTGATTTGTGTAATTAGGCCAAACGGTTCTTGATTGAATACGTTCACCTGCATAAATTCTTCTGTTAATAAATGCACTGGGCATAAAACGTGATGTGCCGCAATAGGGTGTCATGTAAAGTGAATCAGGATGATGTCTCCTGAAATCTGGATCTCCGGCATAAGGAGTTGTATAATTGGAATTGAAAGGATGAAATCCAACTACCCAGACTCTGCCAGGATTATCATCAAGAATTTGTTGTGCAACTGCATGGCCTGCTGGACAATTTGGACAATGCACACCGGTGAACTCTTCAAGAATGACATTTTTAT
>JAIOTR010000272.1 GCA_021106665.1 Bacteroidales bacterium | reverse complement strand
ACCAATAATTTAAAACCCGTAAAACTATTATATACCCATTGCCATGTGGATCATATGTTAGGGAATAATTTCGTTGCTGAAACCTATGATCTTAAACCTCTGATCCATCAGGCCGGTCTGCCCTTTATCCAAAACGGGCATGAGCTTGGAAAAATGTATGGTTTTCAATTGGACAAAGCAATAGAACCAGAAGAGTTCATTAAAGATGGAGACATTATCAAATTTGGTGAATCAGAATTGCATGTGGTTTATACTCCAGGCCATGCAGATGGAAGTGTTTGTTTTATCAATTATCCACAAAAATTTGTGATTACCGGCGATGTGCTGTTCCGTGATAGTATTGGTCGCACCGATTTCCCTACCGGGAACTTTGATATATTAATGAAAAGTATTCACGAAAAACTATTTTCGCTGGATGATGACTTCACTGTTTACTCCGGCCACGGCCCAGAAACTTCCATTGGCTATGAAAAAGTGAATAATCCGTTTGTCAGGTTATAGACTAAAAGTTAAATGGAAAAAGTTAAAAGTTCAAAGCTTCAGGTTTTCAAATTTAAGTATAAAAAAATCCAGATATTTTACTGATCCTCATCTTGCCAATAGCCAACAGCTAATAACACTACACTTATTCACCTATTTCCCTTTTCGACTTTTTCCTATTCCCCTTGCAGCGTTTTACAATCTTCTTTCGTATCTCTATATAAATAACCTTTAATAGTTATGCGATTACCACTTACATTCATATTAATTTTATTGATGATTGCTTTTTCATGTTCTAAAGAGGACAATTACATGAGCATAGGTACGATCACAGGGATAGATATGAGTTTATGTATGTGTTGTGGTGGATGGTTTATCGAAATTGATAATGCAACCTACAGGTTCAAAAAGTTGCCTGATCATTGTGATTTAAACCTTGAAAATGAAACCTTTCCTGTTACTGTAAAACTGGACTGGAAAAAAGAAATCAACCCATGCCTCGGTGATGAAATTATTGTAAAACGAATAGCAAAAAATTAAATTCGCACAATTAATGGAAAAGAGTTTAATAAAAATCCTCGCTTTAATTTTTGTTGCAGCAGCGCTGTCAAATTGTAAAAAAAGCAACATTGATGAACCTTCTCAGGAAGATCCTTACCAGCAAAAAATTTTCCTGAATGAAAAAGCGAAAGCACTAGTTGAATCTGACAACATTTTTGGAATAAAACTTTTTAAAACATTAAATGAAAATGCAAATGCAGATGAGAATATCATAATATCACCTTTGAGTGTATCGATTGCTTTGGGAATGACTTATAACGGGGCTAATGGCGAAACGAAAGAAGCCATGGAAAATACCCTGGAATTGCAGGGCATATCGGTGGAAGAAATCAATGAAAGCTATAAAATCCTGATCGATGAACTCACTTCTGTTGATCCTAAAGTCACTATGAATATTCCAAATTCCATCTGGTATCGTAATACATTTGATGTTCTGCAGGATTTTATAAATATCAATCAAAATTATTTTTATGCAAAAGTCAGCCCTCTCAACTTTGATGATCCCGCTTCTGTAGGAATAATCAACAATTGGGTGGCAGAAAATACCAATCAAAAAATATCGGAAATTATTGATAATATTGATCAGGCCACAGTAATGTTCCTTATCAATGCAGTTTATTTCAATGGGACATGGGTATATGAATTTGACGAACAAAATACTCATCCCGAGACATTTTACCTGGCAAATGGAACAACCAAACAGGTGGATATGATGAAACAGGAAACCAACCTCAACTATTTCAATAATGATATGTTTAAGGCTGTCGATTTGAATTATGGAAGCGGTAACTTCAGTATGGTCATTTTACTTCCCAAAGAATCTTATACTCCGGATGATATTATCGAACAATTGAACACCGAAAACTGGACAAACTGGATGAATGGTTTTTCTGAAAAAAACATTCAATTATCATTGCCTAAGTTTAAACTGGAATATGAGAAACGGTTGAATGACGCGCTGGTCAGCCTGGGAATGGGAATAGCCTTTAATCCGTATATTGCCGATTTTTCAAAAATAAATGCTAATCACCAACTCTATATCGATTTTGTATTGCATAAAACATTCATTGATGTAAACGAAGTAGGTACAGAGGCTGCAGCAGTCACTATCGTAGCGATAAATTTAGAAAGTGTTGACGAAGGTGATACTTACTACTTTACTGTTGACAGGCCATTTTTGTTTGCCATCAAAGAAAGGGATACCAAAGCCATTGTTTTTCTTGGTAAGGTTATGGAGCCGGAATATGAAGACTAAAAATTCGGAACAGATTAATTTTAAGTCATGAATTTTACAATTTATATAATGAAATTTTTATTTTCTCTTATAGTTTTGATTATAATATTATTTTTTGGATGCTCAAAAGACAATTTTGAAACCGGAATAAAAGGTACTGTAAAATATGGGCAAGGAGATTGCATGCCGGTAATTGACTATGAAAGCAGAGAATACGTTAACTATAAAGGAAATTTATTCTTTATTATTAAAGAAGAATTGGACAGTTTAGGAAATGGAGATTTTGACCGATTGAAAAACAGCAGTATAATTGTTTCTGTAAAACGAGGAAAGTTTTCGGCTAAATTACCAATTGGAAATTACTTAGTTATGCCTGATGATGTTTATTTATATTCAGAAGAAAATACAATAGCTATAAATTCAGGTGAAGTACTGTGCAAGGATTTGAAATTTTGGAAATGTACATCGTTTTGACAGACATATATAAAAATATAAATAATATAAATCACGGACACACAGCACATGTCAGTCAATATTCATTTATAGAGTGAGATATATTGCAAACATATTATTAATTGTTTTTTCCCTGTTATTAAGTTGTGACAAGGATGAAGCCAGTTCAATTTTAATATCTAAAGCAACAATCAAATGGTCAGATTATGCCGTTGATGGATGTGGTTTTTTTATAACGATTAATGAGCATAAGTACAAACCGGAAAATGAAAGCAATATTGATGAAAGTTTTAAAACGGGTGAGGAAATTCAGGTTCTTGTAAAATATATAAAATTGAATTCACAAATTGGACTTTCGTGCGGCGACTCCCCATGGGGTATTTATTTTGATGGAATTGTGATAATTTCAATAAAAAGCATAGAAAAATGAAATCATCGATAATAACTATTGCTTTTATATTTTTTATCACATTGTTATCATGTGATACAAACGAAACAGAATATCTGCCTGATGAAAAAGATGTTGATCTTTTTACAGATAGAAATTCATACATGAATTTACAGGACATTGCATTCAAACTATGTAATAACTCACACAATAATTTATCCTTTTTGGGTTGTTGGTTTAGTAATTCACCGGTTATTGAGATAGAGAAATATAAAAATGAAGAATGGGCGACTCATCACTTTACTATTTGCGTTGAATACTCCTGGCATCAATTAAATTCTGGCCAGGAAATTATTGACACCATCCATTCAAACTGGTTTGATACCGGTAAATATCGTTTGAAGTGTCAATTGCTGGAAAATGATAGCATTGAGTCTATCGTTTATTCAAATGTGTTTGCAATAGAAAATAATATAGATATTAATTTTTCAACAGATAAAACCATTTATGACCCGGAGGAGAAAATCGCCGTGAAATTTGAAAATAATACTTCTTCAGGCATCAGGGTCAACTATTGCAGGTTATATAATAAAGAGAGATATGAAAACGGTATGTGGGACGGTATGGGCGGCCCTCCCTGCCCCATGGACGGATCTTTTATATATATTGCCCCGAATCATATTTTAAGAGATACAATTAACAGTACCTGGCTTGAAAATGGAAAATATAGGCTTGTAACTTTTAATTTACAGATGGATTCGGTAAATTTTTTCATGTACTCAAATGAATTTGAAATAACAGATAGTAACTAATTTTAACACCCATAAACAATTTGATTATGAATTATGGAAGCCGGAATCATTAAAAATTGCAAGTCCGGCAAAATAAAGGACCAGGAAATATTATATAAACATTTTTATAGCTATGCTATGGGAATATGCCATCGGTATGCATATACAAAAACAGATGCTTCAGAAATTTTGAATGATAGTTTTTTGAAAATCTTTAAAAGCATTAATAGTTTCAATGAAGAATTGCCGTTTAAGCCCTGGTTAAAAAAAATTATTGTGAATACAGCTATAGATTATTACAGGAAGAATACAAGGTTTAGCCCTATGCTGGAAATTGAGGAGGCAGAAAACGAAAGTTTTAATATAAATGCGATTGATACATTTAATTATCAGGATATAAAAAAAATACTGGATGAGTTACCCGAGCCTTACAGGCTGATCTTTAATCTATATGAAATTGAAGGATATACACACAAGGAAATTGCAGAAAAAACCGGACTGAATGAAAGTACATCAAGGTCGTACCTCGCAAGAGCTAAAAAAAAATTAAGAATATTGGTTGAACACCATTTTGAACTGGAAAATGAAAGAAAAATTCGATCATAAACTAATTAATAAGATCAGGGAGATATTCGATTCCCATCAGTCGGATTTTAATCCACAAGACTGGGAGATGTTAAAGGATAGACTTCCTGAAAAAAAATCACGTTTGGTTCCATTGCTATGGACTATGGCCAAAGCAGCCGCAGTGATCCTGTTTGTTACGGTTGGATCATATATGTTATGGAATGGGTTAGTTAAAAATAAAACCCAAATCCACGATAGTGAACTCATAGTTAAAACAAACCAGGATTCTATAGAAAACATTGTAGAAAAAAGTGATCATATAAGTGACCCGTCCGATTATATTCTTCAGGAGTATGAAGCTGAAGATTTGTATTCCAACAAAAACTCAAACAAGAGTAGTGCATTGTCCAAAGGTAATTCTCAACAGCAAACAGAACAAATTGCTGAAATACCCATTACAGACACAAAGAAACTTACCGACCTGAATATTACTCCTGCAACCAAATCTGATTCAACACATTCCTCAATCCCTGAGACTAAAAATATCATTGCTGACACCAGGTTACAAAAGAACGATACGGTAATTGAACCAAACAATGTAATTATACAACCAGATATTGCCCAACTTGAGATTCCACCCGAAGTAATAGAAAATGGGCCCAGGCAAAAACAAAAAGTAAGATTTGGTGTTGAATTTGCGTCCTTCGCAAATTACTCTCCTGAAAATATAACTCCTGATTTAAACTACGGAGGTGGTGTAACAGCTGACATCCCCATAAAAAAGCGATTTTCATTTAATCCGGGTTTAATTGTATCGGTATATAATATGGAGTTTTCCGATAAACAGAACATTCTTGATAAAACCGAACAAACATTTTCGAACTTAGAAAATTTAATTGAAAACAATCCTGAAGTCAAACCAACAGAAATTAATTTAACCGGACTCGATATTCCAATTAATTTCCAATATCAATTTATAAAGCGCAAATCATCCAATTATTTCATCGAACTTGGATTTTCAAGCTTGCTCTATTTATCGGAGAATTTTTCGTATTCTTTTGCCACACTTTCTGACACTCCCAATCCTTCCGGTGTATTTGAAGTGGAAGAATCGACTACCAAAGAAATCGCAACTTCAGGATCAAAGACCTTTGATTTTGCAAAATTGATAAATTTCTCTGTTGGCTGGGATTACCACCTAAGCAAGAGACTTGACTTGACCATAAACCCTTACCTCAAATACCCCGTTAGCAACTTAACTTCCGGTAATATCAAATTTGGGTCTGGAGGATTAAAATTAAAACTTATGCTAGTTCTAAAAAAATAAACCAACACTTATGAAAAAATCAACAATATTGTTATTCGGTCTCCTATTTGCAGGCATTTCTTCTTTTTCACAATCCACCTCAATTGGTATTTTCGGTGGGATAAATTCATCAGGTATCAATGGGGTATATGATGCTCATGGGTATCAAACCACTCAAAATAAAAGTATTAGCTGCAAACAATTTGGGATACTATTTTCCTATTCCCTGACAAAACAACTAAGTTTTTTTACTGACCCCGGATATTTTGAGAAAGGATTTAAATATGATCAGGGAGAAATGTTTGTAGGGGGGCCTTCTTTCTCGGGCACAAATAATATTAAATACATTAACCTACCTATCACCCTAAAATTAGGTTTATTCAAAAATCAGTTGTTTTATTTTCGTGCCGGATGTTATATGTCTTTCTTGCTTTCTGCAAAAATTGACGATAAGATTTCATATCCAAATCCTGATATCCCATCGGAAGCAACAAATGAAAAAATTTCAGAAGATCTTAACCGATCTGTTTTTGGTTTTATTTCAGGAATAGGTTGTGACATACCGCTTTCTGATAAAATTCATTTATTGGGTGATATTTCTTACCAACTCGACTTAACAAATGCTTTAAAAGATAATCCACCTTCATATTTTTGGGATGCTAAAGATGGTATATATGCAAATATCAATAATGTAAAAAGTCGATCTGCAGTTTTTTCATTAGGAATTACTTATCATCTTAAAGATAAAAACTAACAGAAGTAACCAATTTACCGATTCTCCAAAGGAGTCCTTACGGACAACCGGTTTAACCAATTAACCGGATTAACTCTTCAACATTAATTCTCTTCATACATTCAAAATGCTTCTTTGGACATGCTGTATAACCTAATTTACTGCAAGGCCGGCAGGACAAGTTTTTGACTTCAAGTATATGCGATTTGTTTTCATCACCCGGCATATATGGATACATACCAAATTCGGGGATAGTATTGCCCCACAGACTGATGATCTCTTTTCGAAAAGCAGCAGCTATGTGCATCAGGCCGGTATCGTTGGTGATAATTTCATCTGCTTGCTTTACAAAGGATGCTGACTGATTAATGTTAAATTTTCCACAAGCATTATAAATTCTGTCTCCAACAGCTTTAACAATACGCTCACCTGCCTCCGAATCTTCATTACCACCAAGTAAAACAACAGATTTATTTATCGCCTGACAAACCTCAATTATCTTTTCCTCAGGATACATTTTGGTATTGTGCTTTCCTCCAATCACCCAACCTATATAACCATTTTGGAATAGCTGAGGCAAAGATTTAAGATCAACTTCATCCTTTTTGGGAATAAAATAATCAAGTCCATTACCATCATTTTTTACGCCCAACTTTTCCACTGCCTGAAAATAACGGTCAACAATATGAATAGCAGGAAGTTTATTGATTTTTAAATTGACAATCAACCATTTTTTTACATTGATCTTACAGAAAGAAGAAGATGGCCTTTTTAATTTCAAAATCACGCCTATTGACCGGAAATTTTTGTGTAAGTCAATTATGTAAAAATATGATTCTTTCCTTAAAGCAGTAATAACCTCATCAATTTTATATTCAATAGTGAAGATTTTATCAATATTAGGATTATTTTCCAGAACCGGTTTAAAGGTCTTTTTGGTCAGAAAATGAATTTCCACATCTTTAAGCTGTTGCTTAAGACACCTGATAACAGGGGTAGTGAGTACTATATCCCCTATTGAACTGAACCGTATGACCAGAATTTTCTTCAACCCTATTTTTTCTCAAAAGTAATACTTAAATGGAATATTGGGAAACTATCAGACCTGTCAGGTCGAAGCAGGCATTCAGGGCAGTTACCTTACAGGTCGAAAGCCAAATGATCTTTTTTACGGCTCGTCCGGATTTGAGCTTCTGCATTGCGGGTGAATAATCCGGACGTTAATAATTATAGGATTAATAATCCTATCTCATTAGTAAATCTGCCAATTGTAATCCATTTTCTCATGAAGATAAATACGGATTACAAATCCAAGGCTATTTCTTTTCGGATTATCCTACGCTTTTTCCATCGCCCAAATCCGAAAAAGCCCGCCATACTTATTTCAACCTGCTATGTTATGCAGCCGTACCATGCCACTTTCAACATAGCAGGTTTTTCCCCGATTTAACCAATT
>JAIOTR010000407.1 GCA_021106665.1 Bacteroidales bacterium | reverse complement strand
CCATCTTTGTTAATAAGATGATCTTTCATAGGATTAAAGGTTAAATCACCGGCGATAGCAAATGCCGTTACCATATCCGGTGAAGCTACAAAGGCATGAGTGTTGGGATTTCCATCAGCACGTTTGGCAAAATTCCGGTTGAAAGAAGTCATGATGGAGTTTTTTTCTCCTTTATCAGCATTGTGCCGGGCCCATTGACCGATACAAGGACCACATGCATTGGCAAGTACTACTCCTCCAATTTTTTCAAATACGTTTAAAAATCCATCTCGCTCAACTGTATAGCGAACTTGTTCCGAACCGGGTGTAACTGTATATTCCGATTTTACTTCCAGGTTTTTATCTATAGCTTGTTGAGCTAATGATGCTGCTCGTGATATATCTTCATAAGAACTATTGGTACATGATCCGATCAAACCGACTTCAAGTTTTTGTGGCCAGCCATTTTCCTTTACTGCTTCAGCAAATTTGGATACAGGAGTAGCCAGATCAGGAGTAAACGGTCCATTGATATGTGGTTCTAATTCTGATAAATTGATCTCAATAACCTGATCGAAATACTTTTCGGGATTTGCATAAACCTCCGGATCACCATTCAAATGATCTTTGATCTTGTCAGCTTCATTGGCAATTTCAGCTCTACCTGTACCCCTGAGATATTCAGCCATCTTTTCGTCATATCCAAAAATTGAAGTTGTAGCCCCGATTTCCGCTCCCATATTGCAGATCGTTCCTTTACCCGTACAACTAATATTCTGTGCACCTTCTCCAAAATACTCTACAATAGCACCAGTTCCACCTTTAACAGTAAGAATTCCGGCAACTTTTAAAATAACATCTTTTGCAGAAGTCCATCCACTTAGCTTTCCGGTTAATTTAACTCCTATCAATTTTGGAAATTTTAACTCCCAGGGCATACTGGCCATTACATCCACGGCATCAGCGCCACCTACGCCAATAGCTATCATTCCCAGTCCTCCGGCATTTACAGTATGCGAATCGGTCCCGATCATCATTCCTCCGGGAAATGCATAATTCTCCAAAACTACCTGGTGAATAATTCCTGCGCCTGGTTTCCAGAAACCAATACCATATTTATTGGAGACCGAAGCTAAAAAATCATAAACCTCTTTGTTGGTAATAACAGCTGTTTCCAAATCTTCTTTTGCGCCTACTTTTGCCTGGATCAGGTGATCACAATGTACGGTTGAAGGTACAGCCACTTTTTCTTTTCCTGCCTGCATAAACTGCAATAAGGCCATTTGTGCAGTGGCATCCTGCATGGCTACACGATCAGGATTAAAGTCAACATAGGATACACCTTTTTTATAAGCTTTGCCAGCCAATCCCTCATCAAGATGTGCATATAATATTTTTTCAGTTAATGTCAGTGGCCGATTTACCACTTTTCTAGCTGCCTCTATTCTTTCAGCCATTCGGGTATAAACACCCTTTATCATTTCAAGATCGAAAACCATAGGAAAACAGATATTATGCCGAAGGCCTGCCCGAATACGTTCAGGCGGGCATCCCTTCGGGAGATTTTAGACATTAGATTTTAGACTATTGAACTCAGAACCTCGAACCTCGAACTAAGTTCGGCTGCAAAGTTAGTAGAAATCTATAAATATATAAAGACGGAATCGATTAACAATTTCTTTGTAAATTAGATGCCTCAATCAATCAACCTAAATTTTATGAGTATTAAAAAATCCCGTTCACGTCGTAAATTTCTAAAACAAATTGCCGCTGGTTCTTTAGGAATTACATTGGCAAATAAACTGTCACCTGTCTTTGCTACAGTTCCCTTTCCAATGAGTGGTGCAAAAAGTAAAGTTATTTTGGTTAAACACAGTAAGGTCATCAATGCTGAAGGTGTAATCAATCAACCATTGATCCAGGAAATGATCAATAAAGGAATGACTGAATTAACAGGAAAAAATACTGTTATTGATGCCTGGTCGCAGTTCTTTACTTCTGATGAGTTGGTGAGTCTGAAAGTGAACACCCTCGGTTTAACGAATTTGATGGGCACAGATTTAATGCAACATTTTATGGGGGTTAGCGATGCTATTTTAGAAGGTTTAAGAGAAATCAATATTCCTGAAAAAAACTTACTGATCTGGGAACGAAGTGACGAAGAGTTGGTTAATGGCGGATATGCTATTCAACGGGAGGAGGGAAGTTTAAGGATTATGGGAACACGTGAATTTCGGAAGGGAGCAAATGAAGGATTTAATCCTGAATCATTTCCAGTGGGAGCTTTGTCAACAAGAGTACATAGTTACATCACTGATTTATCAACTTCATATATCAATATACCCGTTTTGAAAACACATGGAATTGCAGGTATTTCAGCAAGTTTAAAGAATCATTACGGTTCCATCGACAACCCTCGTGAGTTTCATCCTAACAACGCTACTAATCCGGGAATTCCCGAGATCAATGCCATTTCTCCAATTCGCGATAAGCAAAAACTGATCATTGCCGATGCGTTATTGGGTGTTTTTGATGGAGGCCCAAGATGGAACAGAGATAAAATCTGGCCATTTGGAGGATTGATCTTTGGAATTGATCCCGTTGCTGTGGATACTGTAATGTTTCAAATACTTGAAGAAAAAAGACAGAAAGAGGGACTTGAGTCAATCCAATCAAATGCTGTCCATTTATCCTTATCAGAAGAACTTGGACTTGGAAATCATAATCTTGAAAACATTGAAATAATTGAAATCAATCTTGGTTAGGTTTCAAAAAGTTTATTTGGTGATATTTTTTAATTTTCTGTATTTTAGCTGTTTCAAAGCAGGAACGTTTTTTCTATCTGTAATTTTAATAGATACAGGCTTTCCTTATTGTATAATCAATAGACTGATAAACGCAAAGATTACTAATTTCAATCTCATAAAGTAATTACTAAAACCTCATCAATGAAACAACACATTGCCCATATGGTAAATGACCGTGCTGAAAAATATGGAACGCGCGAAGTTTATAGATTCAAGGACAAATCGGATAACCAATATAAATCTTTTAATTGGGATGAACTGATATCATCAATCCATCAGGTTTCCAAAGCCCTTATCGCCCTGGGATTTGGCTATAAATCAAATATCGGTATATTTAGTAATAATTGTATTGAATGGTCTATTTCTGATTACGGGATCCTCGCCATACGCGGTGTGGTAGTACCGTTTTTTGGCACAGCAACCAAAGAACAGGTAAAATATATTGTGGATGAAACAAAAATGGAATTAATGTTTGTTGGTGACCATGAACAACTTGAAAAAGCCAAATGGGTACTTGACCACACGGACAGCTTGAAAATAATAGTATCATTTGATATGAATATCAGTCCTGATGATGATTCTTGTATTAACTGGGAATCTTTTATTAATTCAGGTAATAATAAGGATTTAGAAAAACGTTTGACTGAATTTTATGATGAAGCGCAATCGGATGATTTAGCTACTATTTTATATACATCCGGAACAACTGGCGATCCTAAGGGTGTGATGCTGGATCATGATAATTTTATGTTTGCATTTTCTATCCATGATGAACGGATTGATATAACGGAAGAAGATGTTTCAATGTGTTTCTTGCCATTGAGCCATGTTTTCGAAAGAACCTGGTCTTTTTATGTCCTTTACAGAGGTGCAATTAATTTTTTCCTGGAGAATCCGAGAGAAGTGATCAATGAACTTCCTAATGCAAAGCCCACATTGATGTGCACTGTTCCGCGTTTTTTTGAAAAAACACATGAAGGTATCATGGCCGAATATGAGAAATGGCCATCCTTTAAAAAGAAAATTTTCAATTGGTCAATTGGTATTGGGCATCAATGTTCAAACCTGAAAAGTAAGCAGAAAAATATACCGGCCTTATTGAAGTTAAAGAACTCAGTAGCTGATAAACTGGTCTTGAAAAAATTACGTTCTATTTTTGGTGGAAATATCCGAATGATTCCTTGTTCCGGTGCCGCTATCCGGCCTGAGTTATTGAAATTTTTCCACGCAACCGGTTTATTTGTCAATCATGGGTACGGAGCTACCGAAACCACAGCCACAGTTTCCTGTTTTAAATCGGATGTTTATGAATTCGGTTCCGTAGGAAGTATTATGCCTGGGATAGAAGTAAAAATCAGTGATAAAGGAGAAATTCTAGTTAAAGGAAAAACAATCTTTAAAGGCTATTATAATAAACCTGATGAAACGAGTAAAATTCTGATTGATGGTTGGTATTATTCAGGTGATGAGGGGAATATTTCAGATTTAGGGAACCTGGTAATGACCGACAGGATCAAAGATCTGTTTAAAACCTCAGTAGGAAAATATGTGTCGCCACAAAAAATCGAACTTTTACTCGGAAAGGACCCATTTGTTGAACAGGTTATTTCCATTGGTGATAACCGTAAATACGTTACCGCCCTTATTGTTCCAGTGCTTGACAACCTGAAGGCACATGCGAAAATGATAGGATTGAAACATACGTCTGATGCCCACCTCCTATCGTTGAAAGAGATACAGGAGTTTATTCAACAACGGATTGATAAACTTCAGGATGAATTAGCTTCCTTTGAAAGGGTTGTAAAATTCACCTTACTCCATGAGCCATTTTCTATTGAAAATAATGCTATGACAAGTACTTTAAAATTCAGGAGAAAGGTCATTATGGAAAAATATAAAGACCTGATCGAGAAAATGTATTAATGGTTTAATTTCCATCGTTTGTGTGACCATAGCCAATTTTCAGGTTTTTTTAATATTTGGGCTTCAAGCATCTTAGCGTACCTTCTCGTAATCTCACCCTCTTCCAGTTCTTTCGGATTATCTGCCAGAATTGAAAGTGTTAATTCATAATAGCCTCGTTTAACCCGTTGAATTTTGGTATAAACAAGCGGAATATCATATTTGCATGCGTAATTTTCCGGACCTTGAAGAAAAGCCGTTTTGCGTCCCAGAAAATCAATCCAATAGGCTTTATTTGAATTCGATGGACTTTGGTCAGCTGCCATAATATATACGGTGGGTTTGTCTTTCAGTTGTTCAAATGTTTTGGAAGTTTCATGAATAGAAGCAAGTGTAATTCCGGTTCGCGATCGGTTTTTCCTCATAAATCTATCCACAAAATGATTACTCAACGGTTTATAAAATCCAACAATATTAAAATCCTGAAAAAATAATCCAGGTGAAAGTGCACCCCACTCCCAGTTGCCATAATGTGTAGGTAATGCAATAACACTTTTACCTGCTTTGTAAAATGGTTCAGCAATTTCGGGATTAAGGACTTTGTGTCGTCTCCTGATTTGACTTCGCGTCATTGTAAAACCTTTTATTCCTTCTACTATAATATCGGTCAGATTTTTATAGGACAGTCCTATAAGTCGTTTTAATTCCTTTTTTTCTATTTCAGGAAAAGAGAGGGACAAGTTATCATATATCACTTTATTGCGATATCCGAAAATTCGGTAAAGAAAAATATACATCAAATCTGAAAACAGGTACAATAAGAAAAAAGGGATGATGCTGGTCAGGGAAATAAAAAATATTAGAAGTATGGCCAGTATAAAATTCATCACAATTTATTTGTGGCCAAAGTTAACAGAGATTTTTTAATCAGGATTTCGAATTTATTCCACAGGTTCCCATTCAGCAAAGTGATCAGAAACAACATATGTTTTGGACTCTGTTGTCCAGAATTCATTAGAGTTATAAGTCCATCCCATGGTTTCAGAACCTCCGCCACTTTCAGTTGTTATAAGGAATCTGTGCGCCAAATGCCCGATATAATTAGCTTGATCTCTCGGCCAGTCATTGTCACCACCAGAAGGATCAATAGGAACCCAACCATAATTCGGTAAATAAACCTCTACCCAACGATGGAAAACATCATCATGGCTGGCATAATCGCCCCGAACAACAACAGAACCTACATAACGTGCAGGCAAACCGGCTGCCCGGCACATGGATATATATACAAATGAATATTCCGAACAAGAACCGTTTCCTCTTGCTAAAACTGTAGGAGCTGTATTCCATCCACCTACCATTTCATAATACATGTTATCAATCAAGTAGTTGAATATTTTTCTAAAAATCCAGTAAGGATTGGGTTCATCACCTATCGCTTTTTTTACAGCATTTTGAATTACCGGATCATCATACTGATATTTGTCATTGTTTTCAAGGTATTTATCCTTTATATCAGCAGGTATATCTGCCATTGATCCAACTTTTTCGGGATAGATAAAATACCTGACCTCATGAATTTTTGCGATGGTTGTCATTTCTCCGGCAACTTTTTCCCCGGGCTTTATATTTTCAAAATGGAAATGGGCAGTCTGCTGGCCCCATTTATCTGTTACCAAATCTGTATATTTTGGTTTATATACCGGTGGCTCTAAAATTCCTTGATTTGGCCTGTCGGTAGGGATAGCAATATGAATATCTATATCCTTGATCATTCCCGGGCCAAAATTTGTGACTTCGTGTGTATGAATAATTTTAGCTTTATGTGAATTATATCATTAACTTTTAGCTTGTAAATTTTATCATCCTGGTAATCGACCGCCCAAAGGTTTTTTCCATCAAAACACAAATCCCTGATGAAAGCGCCTGGAGCATCTGTAATCAAAACCACACTTCCGGTTTCGGGATCTACCATATAAACTTCATCTTTGATACGGTCGGAAATCCATAAATATTTACCATCGAATGTTATCCCCCTCGGATCACGAGCCGGTGAACGAAATGACCTGATGGTAGTTCCATCTTCAGGGCTGAACTGAATAACTTCGTCTGAATCGCTATCAACGCACCACAAATATTTTCCATCCCAGGTCAATCCTCTTGGGGTACTTGAGGGCGCCTGAACCGTTTTTAATATGGTTCCATCTTCAGGGTTGACACGATAAATCTTTCCGGCATAATTCTCTGATAAGGGAATTCCACCTTTTACATCAGCATTCCACAAGGCTTCACCATCCCAGGCCAATCCTTCGGGCCAATAAGCAGGTGACGAAATACTCCTGATTAATTTTCCAGTGTTTGGATCAATACAATAGAGTAAATCGGTTTTGTAATCGGCAAGCCATAAATTTTCACCGTCGAAAGTTAAACCTGTTGGGTATGAACCGGGAGTGTCGAATGATTCGATTACCTCGCCGGTGTAACTATAACCTAAAAATGAAATTAATCCAAAAACCAATAATAGTATTATTCTGTTCATAATCATAAATTTTATCCGATAAATTTAGGATAAAAATAAAGATAATCCAGATAAGAAGTAAAATCTTTTATTTCAGGATTAGTATTAAGATAAAATCAGGTATCCAAATTGAAAATCAGGTTCTGTAAAAAATACCATCAACCTGAAGCAATTGACCTGTTTTTTTATCATAGAAACCAGGCTCCAATGAAAAAATTGTAAATCCCAGGTCGTTGATAATATCGAACATCTCGGTAATAAGGGTTTCACCTTTGTATAATTCCACCATCGATAATTCAAGCTGCAGGCCTTTTATCAATTTGATGGAATTATTGGCTCCTTCGATAACATTTTTTTCAAATCCCTGTGTATCTATTTTAAGGAAAGTTTTATCAAGTTCGTTTGTATATTTATGGATAATGGTATCAATTTTATGAATATTGATCATTTCTTTTCCTCCATAAGCAGAATCAGGAGCGCTTTTAATATGGACCGGCATCATGTCCAAAATAGAACTGCTCTGGGAGTTAGCAGAAATATTTATTTCTACCGTTCCATCTGTATCTCCAATGGCACAATTTTTAATTTGCCAGTTTGGATCACCTTTGGCAAATTTTTGTAAAACACCAAAAGCGCTTGTCAATGGTTCAAATGAAACTATGGTATTTTCGTATCCCAGTTTACGAGTGTAGTAAGCAAACTGGCCTGTATTGGCACCCACATCCAACAAAGTTTGAATGTCAAAATGTTTAAGAAGCTTAATCCGGTTATGCATTAGGTAGTTTCCAAAATATTTCTTTCGGATACTGTTAACATTTCGTAAACCTTTTTTAATTATTATATTCATGGGTATTAAAGGTTATTATTCTTTGAACAAAGATAAATATATTTATTTTTATGCCGAAATTAATCAAACATAGATATACCTTATAATCTAAAATGTTAGAGCGAATGATTAAAAAAATTAATGAAACAAAGGATTTCTTAATCTCAAATGGAATAAACAATCCGGAGATAGGGATTAT